>WAQT01000066.1 GCA_015520105.1 Candidatus Aenigmatarchaeota archaeon | reverse complement strand
TCTATATCCCTTCTCGTTCCGCTCGACGCGTCATCCACCTGGGTTGCAAGAACCTCCAGCGTGTCGTTCCTCCACACCTGCATGAGCAGATATCCGGAAACATTCACCCCTCCCGTATTGTTGGCATAGTTGTCGAGGTAATCCTCAATCATTTCCTCGCCTGAAATGCTCACTCCGGGTTCGGTGCTCAGCCATTCGCGAGCATATATGTCCGATGCCTCGCTGAACACCATCCACCCGACGGTTTCTGTAACACCTCCCTTTTCGCCATCGCAGTAATCCTCCTCAACTCCAAAGTCCACCGAGCTTGATGTCGGATTGTTGTATCTCACATAAGCATTATCTCCGCCGCTCGTTGTCTCAAGGCTTGCTATAACCACGGGATTGCCTGAAAAAGACAGTGAGAAGCTCTGGGTCTGCCACGCGCAGTCGTATGGAGGAGAAGATGAACAGTAGTCCGGGTAACGGTCAACATTGGCAGTGGTGCCGCACTGATAGACGACTCCGTTCATGCTTCCGCTACCTGTTTCGCAAGCCACCCAACCCAACATCTCAGGACCGTGAGCATCTGCCTGCTCCTCATCCTCGTTGAACGAGACCTGAAAGCTTGCGGTGCCTATGTTCTGATGCCTTGTTTTTACGTAATCGCTGTCATCATAACCCATGCTCTGCGAAACCACCACAGGAGCAGACGGAAAATCGCTTATCCTGTAGGTTACAGTGTCCCAGCTGTCTGTTATCGACCTTCCAGAAGTTGCCGATGTCGTGTAGTTCCCGGCTTCAAGCCTCTGACCGTTCGGCAAAAGCCATGTTCCGTTCTCCACGGCAATATAGCTTATGTTCTCATAAGGATGAACGTCGTCCCTTGGGCTGCTGCATTCCCACGGCTCCTGCAGCCTGAATTCGAACGAGTTTCCTTTAACATTCCTTATTCTTCCAACAACCTCTTCGTCCTGGTTTGCTGCGAAGTCTGCCGGACCGTTCACAATAACAGGCGCAACATAGGAGTTTGAGAGCTGTATAAAATGCCACGTGCTGTTAACCCTTACTGTTCTCACCTCGCCTATAACCTTCCATGTGTCTGAAAAACTGCTGGCTGTTTCTGTGGCATCGCTGTTGCCATAATACATATAAATGCTCTCCGTAGAACTTGCGTTAAGGTAAGGAAGCCTGACAAAGACAGTGGTTGCGGAAGTCCCGCAACCGCCGCTTATCCAGAATGGTAGCTCGTTATTCTGAGGGTCCGCGAATCTCATGTCAGAGCAGTCTGAATTCATCTTGCCTTGGCTTATCAGCGTCGCGGTGTCAACGGTTATATTCACAGGATACGACGTCAGGTTCTGCCCCGCGTTCTCTGTTATGTTTATCTGCCTGCGGTAAGACCATGCCGAATCCCACCATTCCCTCTCTCCCAGAAGCACCAAACTGTCAGGACCGTATGCATCTCTCTTTGTTCTCACGGACAGCGCTATGCTGCCTTCGATTGTGAAATTCTTGGGATAGTTTTTCGTGCTTGAATTCTCGTTTGAGGACGTGTCCGAGGCCTTTACCCAGAACGAATAGTTTCCCCTCTGCCATGTTTCATAGAAAACGTATTCATATATATCCCCATATTTCCAGACCATCTGATAAAGGTAAGAGCTTCCGTTGGGATACGTTACGTTAGCCCATACGTTATTGGCATCCACGCCTACATCATCCGTTATGTTCGCTCTTATCGTGACGTTTCGGCCATACCCTTCCACAACCGGAGATGAATTGAACCAGTTTATGTCAGGA
Organism: Candidatus Aenigmatarchaeota archaeon; assembly: GCA_015520105.1. Lineage (GTDB taxonomy): Archaea > Aenigmatarchaeota > Aenigmatarchaeia > QMZP01 > QMZP01 > WAQT01. Next base: position 4,411 of record WAQT01000066.1, on the reverse strand, counting down.
GGAGTAAGGTCCGGGAGGCTCTGCACAAGAATATATCCTATATCCGTTGAGTTTATGTTGCCGTAGCTGTCGTTTGCATAAAATCTGTAGCCCACCTGCTTTCCTGCAAGATAACTCGGTATGTTCCTTGTGATATTGGACCAGCCCGGATTTGAGGAGAAATCTCCAGAAACGTTTTCCCACGAGCTGTCTACGGTTCCGTTCCAGGAGAACGTCCAGGAGCCGAGGCCGATTCCATCCTGCCACTCTGCATAGAATTTCACGCTATCGTCAACAGCCGGGTTTGTGGTGTTGGAGCCAAGGTTTGACCACTCCGGGGAAATCATATCGGTCACGACAAGGATGCTGGCCGTGGAATTTTCCATAAGGCCTTCGCTGGAGTTGCACTGCACCCTGAAATAATAGCTTCCAAGAGTATTGCCGGTTATATTGAAATAATAGTTCTCTGATGTGTTCCCGGACAGCGCTCCAATGAAGTAGTAGCTCTCATTTGAATAGAAATCGCTGCCGCTTGTCTGCGTCTTCTGCCACGAACCGGAAGAGTTGTCCTGAAGAATGATGTACACTCCAGAAGCAAGATTGCCTCTGGTTTCGGTGCAGTTCCCGGCAAAAACTGCGCTGGCGTTATAATTTATAACTCCTGTTCCTGAAAAGCTTCCGTTCGCTTCCAGCGCTATGTTTATCACAGTCTCGTTTGAATAAAGGAAACCGCTCGATGAGTTGAAGAACACCGCAAGCCATGGCTCTGTAATATGCGCCTGTTCCTCATCCCCGTTCTCATCCTCTTCTGCAAGAAAGTAGCACCTGTTTGTTCCTGCATCAAAGTCTGTGGCGGGATAGAGGCCGTTCCCTCCGTCTATTTCTGTGTTCGAACCGAAGCATGCACCGTCAGAATATGTCTGCGAGAGCGTGACATAATATAATTCCATAGGATAGGGGTCATTTTCAGAACCCTGGACGCTGTCCGCATCCCAGCACAGTTCATACGTGTATGTGTTGCTTCCATTTCCTGTTTCGTATGTGTTGCATACTTCGCTTCCGTAATTGTCAGCTATCTCCCATGCTATGTAGCCTCCTTCCTCGTCAGATGTGTGCAGCGTGCAGGGCTGATACGCTGTCCCGTCATTCTCCATGCCGCTCATGCCTATCTCAACGCAGCTGTTGTTCCATACAGCGCTTTGCGTTCCGCATCCGTGTATATACCATATTATGCTGTCGTCGTCATTTGCTGTCTGGACAGATGCAAGAACAGCCGGTCTTGTGCTCCATGAATACTGGAATATCCTTTCATTCTGCGTATAAGTCCAGTCCGCAGGATTCGCTCCTGCTCCGCATGCTGATGAACTCATCGTGAAGTTTCTCACTTCAACGATTCTTGAATTCCCGTTGTTGGCGTCGGTTATGTTGTGTATTCCCTTCTCCATTGCAAGCCAGTACATGTTCACTCCTGTGGACGGGCAGTTATCATCCCAGCCGTTCGAGTCCCATGACTCTGCTCTTGCGTAGAATCCGTTTCTTGTCACGTTCTTTATCCTCGTGGCGCAGGGAATGTTGTCATAAACATAGTCATACTCCACGTAATGCACCACAACAGGCGTGTCGTCGAATGTGTGATTAAACCTCACCAGCCTCCATGAACCTTCCTGAAGATCTGTCTCGTGCCCCCATTCACCAACCACCCTCTTTATGAACGCCTGGTTTCTTGCGTACTCCGTATCATTCCCGAAGCTGAACTCAAGAACGTGTTTTCCTGAAGTAAGAACCGCGCTCCTCTCATAACCGGTCTCGTTGCAGAAATAATTCTCAATAAAAACGCTTCCGTTCACCCACTCGTAACTCACGCTTCTGTTGCCGCATGCAATCCCAAGAAACCTGAGGTCCGTTCCATTCCCGTTCTCGCTCCAGCTTGTTCCGTCAACAGTCCTGATTGTGAGGTTCTCCGTTCCTCTGGTCTCGAACCTCACCTCCCACACCCCTCCTACAACAGGATAGCTCTGCACATTGAGAATGTCTATGTCAGCCTCGCCGAACGCAGGGTCTCCTTGCGATATGTTTATCGTGTAATTCTCTCCGGGAACTATGTCCATTACCTTGACCCAGGAGCCATTGCATCTCCTTCCGGAAAAATCCCAGCTGCTGCATTTGTATAACATCCTTCCCTTTGCGGTAATGACTATGTTCCCATCAGAGAAACGGGTGCCGGCAGGGTCGATTGCAAATACCTCCCTCCACTCAACGCCGTCAGGAGAGGGGACGTCTTCGGGAACATCGTCAAAAACTATCCCGCCTGCCGCAGAGACCACCCCTCTAAGAAGCATCCTTTTTATCTTTCCATTTAGCGGTATTATTTCAATGTCCTCTCTGTCACCATTAACACCTTTCCTTTTTGCAACCACCCTGACCTCTGATGCAAGCTCTTTTCCACCCCTCTCTATCAGCTTTATTCCCGGAGGGCTGACAATCGAGCGCGTGCCTGCGGCAAGAGAAGAACCGGAAGCAATTCCTGCTTTATCTTTTTTGGGGTGCGGTCCGGAAACCTCAAAAAAAGCGGAGCTCTCGAATGACCCGGAAATTACTCTTGCCGTTACAGTTCCTTCAAACTCAAACGCCGGCACGTACAATATAAACTCGCCTTTGCTGTTCGTCTCCATGGCTTTGTTTCCTATCCCGAGCCTGTCCTTTCCGTCTTCAAGCAATTCGAGGGTGAACACGGAATCGGGCGGACCGTTTACAACCACTGTTATTATCTCTTGAGGAGAATATATCTCCTTATCCACCGATACGCTAAACCCCTCGGAGCGGACAGGAAGAATGAAAATGCATGCGATAACAAGCGTGATAAAAACAGCAAAAAATACAGGAAGTGCAGCATATCTCATCTCGCATTTCATCTGCATGAGAGAAATATAATTGCATAATTAATAAGATTTTAGTCTTTAACTGTTAATCTATTATGTTTACACGCTCACGCCGCAGCAGTGAACGTCAGAGTCCCCTGCGAAACATCTCCCTCAGAAACACCGTTCGGTATCTTGGCCCTCAGCCATATCTCTGTGGTGTTGCCCGGCTCGAGCGTGCCGCTGAACACATACTGGTCAGAACCGCAGTTGGTTCCGTCATCTATTGCCATGTTGAAATGGAAGAACGTGACCTGGCTGCAGTCCGAACTCACCTGAACGCAATAACCTGTGAGAGGGTGCCCGCCTCCTATCTCCCCCTCGCCTGTAGTGTTGTTGTCAGCAGGATTAAGAGTCACAAGGGTGTAGTTTCCGGAATTGCTGAAGTCCGTATCCCCCGAATTTGAAACTGTTTTAGGATTCTTGGCTATCAGAAGAACCCCGTTGCTTGAACAGTTCCCGCTGGGCGCTGTCCTGTTGGTAAAGAACAGATACTCCTGACCGGTATCAACGCCGTCAGCCACTGTCCTGAACCTTCCGAAATACCCAGTATCCTTTCCCTCTGTCCAGTCAGTCGGAGGCGTTACGTATGCCGGCATGCTCTCATTGAATTCCTTCTTGTTTATGTAATAGAAGCTTGAATTCGTGCTCGCATTCATCTGGATAAAGTCTCCGGCATTGAAATTGCTCGCAGACCCGGTTCCGTAAGGGTTGCTTGCAGCATTGGTTATGCTTGCGTCTATAGTGGATATGTTAACAGAACCTATATTCTGTATCTGGAAAGAAGTCGCGCTTGTGGTTGAACCGACGCTTACTCCATACCACGACGTCGAGTTTGGCGTAACATCTATCGAAACTTCCTGCGTAACGTTGATATCTATAACCACGGTATCCGTGTTGGCTGCGGACACAACCCCGGCAGCAAGGATTACAAATGCAAACAAATATACGAGGCGTCTCATTTTTTCACCTCCTTGTACGACCATATAGTTCTCTTTCCGGAGAAAGAACTCTCGTGGTTCACTCTTATCTTTCCTTCTGCAAGCAGCCTGTAACAGTGGACGTTAACCGTTGCCCATGACACATCTATCCTTTTTGCAAGCTGGTATGTTGTGAGCGATTTGTATCTTTTCAGTGCATCGAGAATCATGCGGTCTATGTCCATTATTGATATATTTATATGTTCTCATATAAATATCTTCATATATTGAGATATCAATATGAAAACACAAACACGGAAATATCCAGTTCTTCAACAAGCGATTCGCGATGGTTATTCATAATGACTGATTCAGCGTTTGATATACGAACAATCTACAAGCAAGAACATCTCTAGTTACAGAACAGTCCAGAATTAAACAGGGCTTTGATAAAACAAACAGTCTCACGCCGCAGCAGTGAACGTCAGAGTCCCCTGCGAAACATCTCCCTCAGAAACACCGTTCGGTATCTTGGCCCTCAGCCATATCTCTGTGGTGTTGCCCGGCTCGAGCGTGCCGCTGAACACATACTGG
>WAQT01000065.1 GCA_015520105.1 Candidatus Aenigmatarchaeota archaeon | reverse complement strand
TTGTCCGTGACGTTGAGGAACGCATAAAGATTCTCCCTGTCCCAGAGAAGCGAAACCTCCACCCTGTTGTCAGAAACCGATGAGTTTGAGACAGTTATCTGCGGGCTTCTCCACCCTTCTTCCCTGTGGCCGTCAACCTCTATCCCCGAAGTTCCTGCTATGCGAAGAGCCGGGCATCCCTCGTCAACCTGACCGTCGCAGTCGTTGTCCTTTCCGTCGCACTTCTCTGCAGCGGAAGGGTTCACTGTTGGGTCGGAGTCGTCGCAGTCCTGACCTCCGCAGGATGAGGAATTGTAGCCGTCGGAATCGGAGTCTGTGCAGTACGCGCCGTGCTGTACCGCGCCAAGGTCAGGAGCGCTGCCGGAAAAGTATCCGGGAAGCATTCCGCGCAATGCCTGATGCGCATGCCCTTCCAGAAGCCATTCTTCTGAGAGGTCAATGCCCTTCTCCATTATGTCCGGGACAGGTTGGAACGAAGGACTGGAAAGGTTCCATATAATCTGACCGCTCCTTATTATATTTCTGCTGTCGAACCAGAAGTAATCCGTAGCGTCTCCCCCAGCCCAGTTGTTATGGAAATGAGGATTCCATGTTTTATCCCAGTTGTACGGCGGACTCAGGTCATTGAAGAATATCTCGTTTGAGAACACGTTGTTGATAAACCATATGTTGGGGGCTCCTGTATCAACATTATATCCGCCCATGCGTATTCCTTCATGCGAAGAGAAGCTGTTGTGATAGATATAGACCTCTGCTTCTGTTCCGCTGAAGTAGTAGATATCCGTTTCCGAAGCGTTGTACATTCTGTTGTTGTAGACGTACATCGGGCCTCTTCCCGTTAGACCCATTTTAAGGCGTATGCTGATTATGCAGTCATGAACAAGGTTGTCGTGCCACTCTGCGTTTATTTCTCCGCCAGTAGGTTCCATGCAGTCGTCAGCTATGTTATACATGATATTGTTATAGACCTTCAGCCCTCTAGAGAAGTTATAGCTTTTCATGCCTGTGGAATCGTAGTAAAGGTCCGTGGCATAATCCTGCACGCCGTCCCAGTGCTCGTATATGGTGTTCCCGTAAACGCTGTTGTTATCTCCGGCAAAGTACAGCCACACCGCAGAGCGGTCGGAATCTCCCCAGCTCTTGAACAGCCATCTCAGTTTCTTATAGACGTCCCTGTCCGGATTGTTGGGGTTGAGGGTGTAGAGATAATTCAGCGTGATATTGTTGTTCCTTACTGTATTATTGGAAGGGAAGCCTGAGTCTCCGCCAATCAGGGCCACGCTTGCAGGATTGCCATGCATTACCAGATTGTTCTCTACAACGTTGTTGTGGGAGTTCCCTGATATTCTCACTCCCAGTCCTCCTCCGCGTATAACAAATCCCCTGACAACAACATAGCTCTTGTCAATGATATTCACGGTCCCGGAATTGTTGTAGTACCATTTCTTTCCGAACGTGACATTTTCGTCGTCAGGGTTCATTCCGTTCCTGAATCTGACATAGGTGTATCCGTTCTCGGACGTGAACAGGGCTTCGATTCCGTCCCAGAAGGAACTGTCTGCAGGAGTGGAGAGTTTCGATTTCCTATCTTCCCATGTGAGCTGGTCTTCGCTGAGCCGCACGACATAATAGTTGTTCCATGTCATGTGCATTGGGGGCCTGTTAACATGACCTGCGTAATCGTTGGTAAGCTCCTCCGGCATGGATGAGACTGACTTCTTGTACACGCCATCTCCAACCTCAGGAGCCGGTTCCCATCCCTTGACTATCACCCCGCCGTCCAGAATCGCTCCATTCTCTCCCTCAAGGATTATTGGTTTTCCCGGCTGACCGCTTCTCTGGAAATAAAAATTGCCTCTGTACAGGCCGGGTCTCACATGAACAACGTCTCCCGCATGCGCAACGCTCAGTCCCTTTTGCACAGTAAGAAACGGTCTTGACAGCGAACCGTCGTTGGCGTCGTTGCCGTTCGAGGCGTCGACGTAATATACTGCCGCAAGGCATTGCATCGGAAGGAGTAAAACAAACAGTGTTGCGACAGCAAGAAATATGCTTGGCTTCATCTGTTTATTATTGCTGGCCTGTGTTTTATTTGTTTGGAGTTCTGAAGGTTTTCAGAGAAGTTAACAGACCCGTTACGAGAAAGCGATGCTCAGCTTCTTGCACGCATAAGCCTGCATTATTGGTTCCAGTAATGCTCGAAAAGCTTCATTCCCACTGTTTCCACTGCGTGCGGGGAGTTCGCCCACAGCGCGACGTCCTGGGTTTCGTGAACAGAGGAGTCGTCAGTGAGGGCCATGAGCATGTCGCTTCCGTCCACCATGAAGAGCCTTCCGGGAGATGAGTCAACGTTTTTCAGTTCCGCTATCTCGGAAAGCGCCTGAGCGACAGCGTTGTTCCTGAAAGGAGCTATTATCCTTATCTTGACGCCGTTTCTCGCTGCCTTTCTGAGAGCCCTGAGGTGTTTGGAGTAAAGGTCATTCAGGCCCTGCTCCGTGGTTATTATATTTATATAATTCTTTGCGTTCTTGAATGCCTGCTTGAGCTGCCTGTCTATTACGTATCTTCCCTTCAGCGTTCCAGTGATTTCAGTGGGCTGAACCAGACTGAGTCCCTGCGAATATATGGATTCAAGTTCCTCTATCACAGGAGAATTCTTGAGCTTCTCTATCCTCTCGACCATCTCCCTGTGCTTCTTCTCGAGGTTCTCCTTTGTCCTGTCCAACGCTTCCTTTGGAGCGAGGGCGACGTATTTTATCGGCTTCGAGGGCTGGACCATCACGAAGCCCTTCTCAGCAAGGCTTTCCAGAACATCATAGGAACGCGACCTTGGGACTCCGGCTATCTCCGAGACCTCTGCTGCTGTAGCAACTCCCTTGGCAAGCAGGGCTACAAATATCTTCCTCTCATAGAGGTTCAGTCCTATGCTTTTCAGAGCGTCCAGCACTTCTGTTGATGCGACCATGCTATTACCTTGACAGTTTAATTTATAAAAGTTATCGTCCAGTGACGAATTTCCGCAGGATGTGCAATAGTTGTAGGAAATTTATTTAAATGTTTGCTCTTCTGCTAGGATGTCTGAGTGGGAAATTAATGATTATTTATCTCCCCTGCCTTTCTGCTGTTCGTAGAGCCTCTCTATCCTCTCGAGGGTGTCAGCGTCTTCAGGAGACCTGTCCGGCCTGAGCCTCACTATCCTCGGGAAGCGGAGGGCGTAGCCTGAGGAGTAGTTGGGACTCTTCTGTATCTCCTCGTAGGCAACCTCCGCCACTATTTTCGGCTTGAGTATCACCCTGTTTCCCTCCTCCCTTTCTATATGCGGTTTAAGAAGCTTCGTGAGACTCTCAAACGTTATCCCGCTCTCGTCCTTCTCCTTTATGCCTGTTCCCATCATTCCGCACTCAAGGAAGTTTCCGTCCTCGTCCCTGCATCCGAGGACGAAGGAACTCATCCATCCGGCGCGCTTTCCTGTTCCCCACACAGCGCCTATTATCACCAAATCGAGATTCTCCATAACAGGCTTCACCTTGAGCCAGCCGCCCGCAACCCTCCTTCCGGGCTGATAGGTTGCGTCTAGGTTCTTCACCATCACGCCTTCCTGCCTGTGCCTCAGAGCCTCTTCGTAGAACTTCTGTGCCTTCCTGAAGTCTTTGGTAATTATTCCCCTTGCGAGCTGGAACCTTTCCGGAACCTCCCTGATTACGGACTGGAGGAGCGTTCTCCTCTCTCTCAGCGGCTTGCCGAAGAGCGTCTCCCCTTCGAGAAGGACAATGTCAAACAGGTTTACCTGCACGGGTATCTCCTCCACCATCCTCTCTATGCCGTACTTCCTCTGTATCCTCTGGGAGAGGAACTGGAAGGGAAGGGGGTTTCCGGTTCTTTTATCCATCCCGACAGCTTCGCCCTCTATTATGCATTTCCTCGCTTTCACGTTGTCCCTAACCATTTCCACGATATCGGGGAACTGCCTCGTGACGTCCTCCAGCCTTCTCGTGTACACCCACACCTTCTCTCCGTCCTTGTGTATCTGCGCCCTCATTCCATCGTACTTGAATTCTATAACGGGATTCTCGAAGGAGTTGAGAGCGTCCTGAAGGGAGGGGGCCTTCTCCGCGAGAAGGACCCTGTAGGGCTTTCCTATCTCAAGGCTTATTTTCCTGAGGCCTTCCATTCCCGAGGTTTTCGCCACCCTTGCGATTTCTCCGTAGTCAGGGAGGAGGAACCAGGCCCACTCAACCGCTTTCACAGCCTCTTTTGGCTCTTCTTTGCCGAGGAATGCCTTCGCTATGGCGTCTCTTATCACGCCGTCAGCGACTCCTACGCGGAGCTCTCCGAGAACCGTTCTTACAATATATTTAGCCTCTTTGGGCTTTGCGGAGCTTATGAGTTCCGCCACGATGTGAAACTTCCTTTCCTGAGAGCCCTTTCCTGTCACAGAGGACAGCTTCCTGAGGTTCTCGAAAACCTTACGGACAGAGAGCGGGGAGGAGAAAAGCGTGGTCTGCTTCTTAGTGGATATCAGCTTTTCCGCAACGATGCCGAGGTCTCCTGTCTCCTTAAAGAGTTTCTCAACATCCTGCATGGGGTGGCCGGTGGAGGTCTGGATTATCCTCATCATAAGGAGCGAGGCGATCCCGAAGTCCTCCTCGGACCAGGATGGGAAGACCCTTCCCTGAAGAAGCCGCGCGAGCATGACTACATGGTCCTCATCGGCCCCGGAAAGCATGCCGGCGACCGCATCTATCTTCTTCAGCCTCGAAGGCGTTTTCTCCAGATACTCGTAAAGCTCCACGAGTTTTGAGTATTCCATACGGTAAAGATTGAAAAGAGTGATTTATTAGTTTCCATTCAGTCTTGCAAACTAAAACTGCACGCAATGAAAACTTTTATTCGCGTCGGACCATTATTAAATAATGCCGCGAAAAGCGCGAGGGAAGAGAGGGAGAACCGTCTCCAGAAACAAGAACGCAATATTCATGGAGGAGCAGGTAGTTCTGGCTGAGGAGAGAACCGCCCTGTCCTTCATGAGGACAGGCCTCGCCTTCCTGGGAGCTGGAGTGGTTCTCATGAACGTGTTCCAGGGAAGCTACAGCTCGCTTATATTCGGATGGATGCTTGCACTCATCGGCGTTGTCCTCCTCGTCCAGTACGCCTTTAGGCTGTCCGAATACAGGAGGAAGATAAAGGAGTTCAACAGAAGACTCGAGGAATGATTTATTCTTGCGGATTCTGTGAATTAACTCAGAATAACGGGTAAAATTTGTCATAGAAACCGGGTGCAAGGGAAAACGTCGAAAATCGAACACCTCTGAAATATACATTCCCGGACGGAAATTCTTTTAAGTACGTTTTCCAATGTCTTAACAAGCAGGTATACCACGGAAAGGGCGGCAGCAGGCGGGAGAAAGCCCCAGGAGCGTGATCCTTCCCGGCGAGAAGCCGTGCGTCTTTGCCTCCGCAGCCCCTGCCGGCCCGTTTCCCTATTTGATGAACCTTCCAATTTCTGAAAGCGTCTTTATGGTATTCCTGTGATTGCGGTTCTCGTGCCACGTAAGGAGAGGGAAATCCCTCTTGACAAGGACCGCGCGCATTCCCATCCTCTCGGCGGGTTCTATGTCATCAAGGTAGTTGTCGCCGAACATTATCGCCTCTTCCGGCTTCACTCTGAAGCTGGCGAGAGCCTTTCTGAATATCTCGGGGTCGGGTTTTATCACCCCTAGGTCGCAGGAGAGAAAAAAATCATCGACATGGCCGGAGAGCTTCCTAATGACCCCCTCTATGCCAAGGGACATGGTGTTGGATATGATTCCTATCTTGCGGTTCTCCCCTATCCTCTCAAGCTCGGGAATCACATCAGGAAAGATTTTTGGCTTTATCGCGCTCTTCATGAGTTCTGCTATCTTCTCGGTGACGAAGTCGTTGTTTATCCCGAAGTGGGACGCTATATCCGCCGCTGCCTCTCTCTCGTTCCTGTATCTTCTTTTCATAAAGGCGTTCTCGAATCTCTTCCAGCTCTCCCTCGCGAGTTCCACGCCCATCATTCCCGAGAGGGCGGCCATGATGTTGTTCCTCTTCTCGTTGTATATCAGCGTGTCCCACAGGTCAAAGAACACAGCCCTGATTACTGGCATAAAAGCAATATGTCGGCTCACGCTTAAAAATGGATAGCCATGCGCTGGCCGGAAGAAATTTAACCCGTTCTGGGAAGAATAGTTCATGCTCGGACCAACGCACGTGCTGTTCGCGCTCTCCCTTGCATGCGTCCTCAGGTTCCCGAGGGTCGCCGCAGCTGTGGGCGGGATAATCCCTGATATGGACATGGTTCTTTCTTCGGATTTTCCCTTTTCCCACAGGGGTCTCGTGCACACCCCCGTCTTCATAGCCGCATCAATCGCGCTGCTCTATCTCCTCACAAGGAACTCTGGACTCTCCCTCGGCTTCGGCGTCGGGTTTCTCTCCCATCTCTTTCTCGACACCATGAACCCGACAGGGATAGCGTGGTTCTGGCCCGCCTCCGGCTCCATGCTCTCGCTCGGCCTTGTATATTACAATAATATAATAGCAAACATAGGGATTCTCATCCTCTCGCTTTCGACGATATGGTTCTGGAACTCGGGGTTTGTTCATGAACGAGGAAACGCTTAGGTTTGCATGGGCCTCCATCCTTATAGCTGGAGCTCTCGCTCTGTCCTTTGCAGCCGGAGGGTTTTCCGGAAACGTCATCTCTTCCGTGTCCGGGGAATACAGGGAATACTCGGTTTCGGAACTCATGGAGAAGCTTCCTGAGAACCGGCGCGTGGAGGTCAGGGGAACGGTCTCTGATGTTCTCGGCGACTATGTCTCCAAGAAAGGCTACAGATACCAGAGATTCTATATCTCTGACGGAAAGCAGGAGGTGATGGTGTTCTGCTCCAAATACAAGGGCTCCGCGGACGTGAAGAAGGGAGACGAGGTCCGGGTTTCCGGGAAGTTCCAGAAGTACTACGGCAAGTATGAGATATACGCGGAGTGCAGGAACGTGGCGGTCGGGTGAGAACCGGAGATGCCCGGGTCTGAAACCTATAAAAATGGGAACTTCAATTAATTTAGGGTTCGCATGAAAGACGGGGATTTCGCAGAGATTGATTATGTCGGAACCGTGGCCGCGACAGGCGAGGTGTTCGACATCACTGACGAGAAGGCAGCGAAGGAGATGGGCGTTTATAATCCGAAGGCCAGGTACGGCCCCGCGCTTGTTGTGATAGGTGCGGGAATGGCAGTTCCGGGGGTTGAGAATGTTCTCAGGAAGATGAAGCCCGGAGAGGAAAGGGAGTTCGACGTGGAGCCGAAGGACGCGTTCGGTCCGAGGGTTCCGGCAAAGATAAGGATAATATCCTATCAGAAATTCATAAGCAACAAGATAAACCCCGTCCCAGGAGACGTGGTGGAGATAGACGGGAAGCAGGCGAGGATACAGTCTGTCTCGGGAGGAAGGGTGAGGGTGGACTTCAATCATCCCCTCGCGGGGAAGAGGCTTCACTACAGGCTCAGGCTTGTGAGGATGATAAAGGAACCTCTTGAGAAGGCAAGAAAGCTTCTTGAATACTACGGCATTGAGGCGGAGTGTTCCCTGAAGGAGGGAAAACTCTCGGTGAAGGCGAAGGGGAACACGCATGAGGTTATCAGGAAGGCTATCGATGAGGTTATCAGGAAGAGGATTCCGGAGATAAAGAGCGTGGAGTTTCAGCCATCCGGAGAGAAAAAGGAGGTCAAAACAAACGCTTAAAAAACTTTCTCTTAATAGATAACTCATAAGATTTCAAGCTTGTGCTTGCAGAGGTCAATAATGGAGGTTTGATAATGACGAGTTCGATGGTTGCTGAAGACAGGGTGATGGAGAGGCACACGGAGATGGATGAGGAGCTGAGAAGGATTCTCGAATCGAGGAAGGCTGAGATAAAGGTTGTCGGAGTAGGAGGCGCGGGGAACAACACGATTTCTCGTCTGATGCAGGTCGGGATTGTCGGGGCAGAGACGATCGCGATAAACACGGACGCGCAGGATTTGCTCTACACTGATGCTGACACCAAGGTTCTCATAGGAAGGGAGATAACCAACGGCCTTGGAGCAGGAGCCGACCCCAAGGTCGGAGCCGAGTCCGCGAAGGAGAGCAAGGACGAGATAAAGAAGGTTCTCGAGGGAGCGGACATGGTGTTTATAAACTGCGGCCTCGGAGGAGGAACAGGAACCGGAGCCGCTCCGATAATAGCCGACATAGCGAAGAAGCTCGGAGCGCTCACTGTAGGGATAGTCACGCTTCCCTTCACTATGGAAGGAAAGCAGAGGATGAAGAACGCGCAGGACGGGCTCGAGAACATGGAGAGCATGGTGGAC
>WAQT01000064.1 GCA_015520105.1 Candidatus Aenigmatarchaeota archaeon | reverse complement strand
TTCTCCGTGGCTATCGCCTTGGACTCCCTTATCCCCCTGTCCACTACCCGCGCAAGCTCTATGGCATCCTCCTTTGGCGGGCCTGTCTCGAACTCCGGAGAGGCTATGGGAGAAAACTCCGCTCCTACAATCAGAACGCCTTCGTCAGGCTTGTCAGGGAAGGGCGTTCCCACAGACATCTTCACTCCTGCTATAATCTCCGTGTCTCCCATCCTTACCCTGGCAGAGCCCTCTGCCTTGTATATCGGGTTGCTCTCTATCTCTATCCTCCTGAATTCCAAGGGGCTTCTTCCGTCAAGCCTTGTTCCCTCGGAAAGCAGCTTTCTTATGTACTGTTCCTGTATCAGCATCATGCTATTCCTCCTTATCATGGTTCAGCTCCCACCGCTTCCTAAGGGCTTCCTTCTGCTTCTCATAGATCGTCTCGCAGCCTTTTATAGCGGTTTCTATCACCTTCTTCACGTCCTTTGGAGGGAGTTCCCCATCCATCTGGAGAAGGGTTATCTGTTTTGTTCGAGGCATGTAAGCGATGGGAAGGTCGCACGCCGTGACCTCCTCTTCCTTTCCCTCAAGGTCAAGAACGAAATCCTTTCCTATCTTTCCTGCAGCAACCGCGGCCACAAGGTCCCTCATAGGAATGCCGGCATCAGCGAGAGCAACGCTGGCGGCGTTTATTCCCGCTGTCCTTGTTCCAGCGTCAGCCTCTATCACATCAATGTATATCTCTATGCTCGAGTTCGGGAATTCCTCAACGAATATCGCGGGCTCGAGGGCTTCTCTAGTAACCTTGGATATCTCCTGGCTCCTTCTTGACGGGCCGGGTCTTACCCTCTCGTCGGTTGAGAAGGGAACCATGCTGTAATAGGTCTTCACTATAGCCCTGTTAGACTGCTGCATAAACCTCGGAAACGTCGTCCTCGGACCGTATACAGCTGCTATGGCTGTGGTCTTCCCGAGAGACACAAGAGCCGAACCGTCAGCTTCTTTTATCACCCCCGCCTTTATTACGAGGGGTCTCAGTTCGTCAGGTTTTCTGTTATCCTTTCTTTTCATTCTTATCATCTCCTCCTTCCGGCTTGCCTTTCTGCCCAGCATCTGAGCCGGCAAGCTCCTTGTCAAGCATTTCGGAAACCCTTTCTGTCAAGCCTTCGGATATGGATTCCCTTTCTATCATCTCGACAGCCTTCTTTACAAGGGGCACGTTCTCTCCTTCCACCCATATGAGGCCGTTCTGGCCCACGCTTATCCTGCAACCGGTCTTCTCCTTTATCATGTTTATCATCGAGGCGTTCTTTCCTATGAGCCTCGGGACCTTGGCCGAGGACATCTTCATTATCATCCCTCCCCTGAACTTCTTAGCTTTCGGGTCCTGCATGGTCAGGTGGACGGTGTTCCTGCTCGCAAGCGATATCTTTGCATATATCACGTCGCCTATCGAGTATATCTTGGACAGGTCTGTTCTCGATGTGTCCACGTACTCCCTCACTCCTGAGAGGGGGATGTAGGCCTCATGCACGCCGTTGATGTCCACAACCCATCCGTTGGACTGTATGTCTATAACCTCTCCTATCACCATGTCTCCAGGCTTAGGGACATACACTCCTGAAAGGGGAACCACGGATATCACCCTTCCTCTCACGGACACTATCCCCAATCTCTTCGAGTATATGGATTCTCCCTCTCTGAAGCAGTTTCTTCCTGGAAGATAATCCATCGATTCTATTATCTTGTCTCCGGGAAGAACAACCTCCCTTTCCTTCTTCAGCAACTCAGACATTCAACCACCTTCTTTTTTTGAAATATTGTTTATTTAAGCTTTCTCATTTTCTGGGCATCACTTTCGCTTCCACAGAACCAGAGGTTATGTCATTCAGCCTTGAGTAGACATCGGACTGCATGCCTGCAGGAATCTCTATTACCGCTATCCAGCAGTCGCTTTTCCATTCCTCCTTTTTCAGGGATGCCATGTTCCTGACAACGGAGCTTGCCTTTCCTGCATATCTTATCGGAACCCTGATTGCGATTTCGAGTGTCTCTATGCTTATCGGGAGCAGGGGCCTTATCTTCTCAATCACTCCCTCTGCCTGTTCCTCTGCGGGTTTGAACGGGTCTATGTTCACGTGCGCTTCCTCCATTGCGTGAAGTATCCTGCTCGCCGGATGGGGAAGCCGTGTCTTTGGGTCTATGCCGTGCCTTGATATTATGTATGCGATTCTGTTTCTCTTCTCTTCCACAAGCTTCCTTCTTTGCTCGGTTGTGAGTTGTATCTCGCCTTTTTTTATTATATAGACGGCGACAGACTCCGTGTCCGATGTGCCGAATGCATCCTCAAGTTCCTTTACGGATGCCCTTTCTCCTGTTCTCGAATCTTTGAATATCTCATTGACTGAGAGAATCTCCCTGACAGGGATATCCTTTCCCTTCCTGAACTCAAGCGCGAGTTCAGGGTCAACGAGTATTTCAAAGTGAGCGTGATTCTTGGATATTCTTGCCGTGACGGATTTCTCAAGAAACGTCATCCTATCACCGCGCTATTTTCTGGATGACTTTTCCTTTATCTCTATGCTCTCTATCCTTCCTTTCCTGATAAGCACTGCTTCTATCTGTTCTGTCGATATCTTCTCTCCTGCCTTAAGGGCCTTGACAACAAGCTGCCTTGCAGAATTGAGGTCCATGCCCTCCCTGAATCCTGAGGTAAGAATCTTTCTTGCCTTGTCAGCTCCCCTTCCTATGGACTGTGCTTTCCACTCTATCATGGTTCCTGAAGGTTCTGTCTCAAAGAGCCTTGGACCGCCCTTGTCCACGCCTCCTATAAGCATTCCTACGCCGTAAGGTCTCACGCCGGCATACTGGGTTACTATGTGCTTTCTGTCAGACACGGCTTTTGCGAGGCTTTTCACAGAGATGGGCTCTCCGTATGTTATCGTGTGAATCTGGGCCTTCACTCTCGCAACGTCTATCAGGCTTCTTGCATCAGCGAGCGAGCCGGCGCTCACCGCAGCTATGCTCTCGTCAATCTCGTATATCTTTTTTATGGATTCCGGGACAGCAAGGGGCATTGACTGCTTTGCTGCAGCGAGTATCACGCCCTCCTTTGTCACCAAACCAATGGAAGTCATACCGTTCTTTACCATCTGCCTCGCGTACTCAACCTGAAGCAGCCTTCCGTCTGGAGAAAAGACTGTAATCGTCCTGTCATACGCCATATAATTAGGCGGTACGGGCTGGGGCATATTTTCTCCTCAGAACTCCTTTTGACTGTATAGACTATACAATAGAGTTTAAATAAACTTTGTAATATATAAAACTTCCCGGGAGTTTTGCTATTGAATGAACCTTCCGAGACCTGAAGGCTTCTCTGTATCTATCACCATTCCGTCGCGGGCAGCAAGCGTCTTTATCCCTGTTTCCTTCTCTATCCACTCCGCCTCCCTCTCTGCTCTTCCGAACAGCATCTTCATTCCAAAGTGCTGGAGAACAGCGAGCCTGGGTGTGGTTTTTTCTATGAGGGTTTTTGCCTGCGCAGCATTCATGTGATTCGGCCACGGGTCATCTCTTGGTCTGAGGCAGTTGAGAACGAGGATGTCACAGTCCCGGAAGCTTTTCTCCTGTCCGGAATAATATTCGCCATCCCCTGTATAGCCTATCGTTTCCTTTCCCTTGAATACAAATCCCAGAGCGTTCTCGTCTCTGTGCTTCGTGCGGACAGCGGTTATGCTTATCTTTCCAGTATTGAACGTCTCTTCTGGAGCAATTTCTTTCGTTATTTCCGGAAGGGATAGATGATAGGGGGATATCCTTTGAGGTTCCCTTTCTGTTCCTGATATCACATCCTTGTTTGAGAGAAGGAAGCCGCGCTTCCTCTTTGCTCCGAGCGTCATCGCCTCTATGACCACCTCTGCGTCCGTGCAGTGGTCCGGATGACCGTGCGATACGACAATGCCGGTCAGTCTCTTTGGGTCGAATCCATGCTGTTTCGCTCTCACCAGGGTTCCGGGGCCCGGGTCTATCTGAATGACCTCGCCGTCCATCTCAAGCACCCAGCCGGCTGTTCCGACAGGCTGGCTGATAGTGACGAACCTTCCTCCGCCCACTCCGAGAAACCTGAGCAGCGCCATACTAATCCCTGCTCACCTTCACGCCATTGTCTTCGTCCTCAAGAACAATTCCCTTTCTTCTGAGACTTTCTCTTATCCTGTCCGCTTCCTTCCACTGCCTGGAGAGCCTGAACCTTTCCCTCTCGATGATTTTTTGCTTTATTTCCTCGTCAATCTCTATCCCTGAGTAGCGTATGCGGAACTCCCTTCCCCCAAGCATCACGCTCTCCCTTTTTGCCTCTCTTGCTATTCTGTTCAGGTCGAGGCCGAGAATGAAATTGAAGTCCATCATCGCTTCGTATGCCTTCCTTGCGTCCGCGCTGCTCATCTCCCCGGAATTCATCAGGCTGGTTACCTCGGACACGAAATCGAAAAGGAAGGGAAGCGCTTCCGGCACGTTGAGGTCATCATCCATTGCCCTCTCGAAGCCTTGGAAGGCCTTTCTTATTGCCTTCTCTATTGCGGGATTGTTCTTTCTTTTGCTGCTGTAGAATGAGAGGTCCTCCACAAACCTTCTGAGCCTGTTAACCGTGTTCTCGGCTGAGCGCAGAGCATTCTCGGTGAAGTTGAGCTTTGCCCTGTAATGGGCTGATAACAAGAGATAGCGTATAGCCATTGGGTCGTGGCCCTTCTTCAGGAGGTCCCGGAGGGTGAAGAAGTTTCCGAGCGACTTGGACATCTTTCTTCCCTCCACAAGGAGATGCTCGTTGTGCATCCAGTATTTCACGAACGGTTTTCCAAGGAACGCCTCACTCTGTGCTATCTCGTTCTCGTGATGGGGAAATATCAGGTCCACTCCTCCGGTATGTATGTCAAGGGTTCCGAGTTCCTTCATGCTCATCACAGAACACTCTATGTGCCATCCCGGCCTTCCCTTCCCGAACTCGGTCTCCCAGTAAACGTCTCCGTCATTCTCGTCCCAGAACTTCCAGAGCGCGAAGTCCTGAGCATTCTCCTTGTCGTACTCATCCTGTCTCACTCTCGCTCCTGCCTTCAGGTTCTTGATCTCTATGCCCGAGAGCTTCCCGTATGAGGGAAAGGAGCTTATGTCAAAGTATATGCCGTCCTCTCCCCTGTAGGCGTGCCCCTTCTTTATGAGGACCTTTATGAATTCCACCATCTCCTGTATCATCTCGGTTGCCCTCGGGTAGGACTTCGCAGGAAGGATGTTGAGCGCTTTTATGTCCTCGAAGAACGCTTTTGCGTACCTGTCAGTGTACTCCCTGAGGGTGAGGCCCTCCCTTCTCGCGCCCCTGATGGTTTTGTCATCAACGTCTGTGAGATTCATCACCTGAAGAACCTTGTAGTTTCTGTGCTCGAGGTAGCGCCTGAGGGTGTCAGCAAAGACATAGGAGCGGAAGTTTCCTATATGGGCATAGTCATAAACAGTGGGCCCGCAGTTGTACATCCTCACTTCCCTGTCCCTTCTGGGCCTGAACCTCTCCTTCTTCTTTGTCAGGGTGTTGTAAAACACAAGTGGCATGAAAAACCTCTGTTATAATGTTTCTTAAAGATTTAAGGTCCGCTAAATAATATATCATGCCCTCATAATATTAATGATGGGTTTTTCTGAAAGCGGAACGGATGACAGCGCAGAGAGGAGAGTGATGCTTCCTCCAAGAGAAAGGCTTCCGAAGATATCATCGAGGGAGTACAGAATTTTCAGGAAGAGAAGGAGGAAGAAAGCGGGATGGTACGAGAGGCTCGCAAGAATAAGCGAGAAAATCATTGTTGCGAATCCTGACAGAAAGATGAAGGAAGACCTCGAGGCCGCGATAGCTTTCACGGGAATGAGAATCAGCCCTGGAAGCGTGATGTCTCTTTTTGTGTGCACAGTCCTTCTTTTTGTCGTCCTGGGGGTGTCATTTATTCTTGCGCTTTTCATAATGAATTCCTTGAGCACGGTCATGATAATGTCAGGACTGATGATAATAGCGTTAGGTCTTCTAATAGGTTACTATTTCCTGAAATATCCCATCAATATGGTGAAGGCGATGCGCATACGCGCGTCTTCACAGGTGGTTCTCGCAGTGCTCTACATGGTGATATCCATGCGGCTCTCTCCCAACCTTGAAAGGGCGCTGCAGTTCACTGTCTCCAATATTTCCGGGGAGCTTGCAGTGGATATGAGGAAGCTCCTGTGGGATATAGAGATGGGAAGATACTATTCTGCGAACGAGGCGCTTTCCGATTACATCAAAAAATGGAAGCCTGAGAATGAGGAGTTTGCAGAAGCCCTGCGGCTGATAAGGGATTCCCAGACACACACCCCAGAGAAGGCAATGGAGGTTCTGGACGAGGCCCTTGATGTCATACTCGAAGGCACGAAAACTAGGATGAAACACTATTCTCAGGAACTTCAGCTTCCTGTCAATGTGATACACATGCTCGGGATACTGCTTCCTATACTCGGGACTATAATGGCGCCTCTCGCAGCGGTCTTCATGTCAGACACCATAACGCCGTGGCATTTCGTCATAGGTTATGACATAATCCTCCCTGTAGTCATACTCTGGTTTATCAACACCACTCTGAGCAAAAGGCCCATGACGTTCTCGAGGATTGACATCTCCCATCATCCCGACCTGCCTCCTGAGGGAACGGTTTCGGTCGGGAAGAGAAGGATTCCGGTGATGCCGCTGGCGTTTCTTGTGCTGATGGCGTTCTTCTCACTCCCTGTGATATTCTTCTCAGAGAATCCGGGACTTCTCCTGTCAGGAGAGGGGACGGAACACAGCATGTTTTCTTCGGCGATGTCCCTGTTCATGATAATAGGGGTTGCGTTCAGCCTCTCCCTGTATTTCGTGCTCTCCAACTATCAGCGCTACAGGATACAGGAGAGTATAAAGAAGACGGAAGGGGAGTTTGAGCTTGCGCTCTTCCAGCTCGGGAACAGGATTTCAGGAGGAACGCCGACCGAACTCGCTCTCGAGAAGGTGATAGACGATGTGAAGGATTTGGAGATAGCAAACCTGTTCAGGCTCACTCTCAGGAACATACGTTCTCTTGGGATGACGTTCAGGTCCGCGCTTTTTGACAGGAGATGGGGCTCTCTGAGATATTATCCCTCTGTCCTGATAAGAAACGTCATGTACGTTGTGGT
Source organism: Candidatus Aenigmatarchaeota archaeon (assembly GCA_015520105.1). GTDB lineage: Archaea > Aenigmatarchaeota > Aenigmatarchaeia > QMZP01 > QMZP01 > WAQT01. The sequence continues at coordinate 11,388 of WAQT01000064.1, read as the reverse complement.
GGAGACTGCAAGGACAGGAGTGAGGTACGCTGCAGAGAGCATGCTCAGGATATCGAGATATCTCAAGAACGTGAGGGAGACGCAGGAGTATATAAGGGAGCTTCTGGCGGAAACGGTTTCATCCATGAAGTTTCAGGCCTACTTCCTGACCCCAATGATAACAGGCCTTATAGTCTCGATGGCCGATATAATAGTGAAGGTTCTGTCCACGCTGGGATGTTATCTTGAAAGCATGGTAACAGGCGAGATGGATATGTTCGGGAACATAACCAACCTCTTCAGCAGCGGCACTCCCATATCCCCCGAAGTGTTCCAGCTCATAGTCGGGGTCTATCTGATTGAAGTGATAATCATTCTTGGAATATTCACAACCAAGATAAGTGAGGGTGAGAACAGAATCAGCCAGTGGTACAACGTCGGGAAGATGCTCGCTATAGGCATTGTGATTTATTCGCTTGTCGCCATGACATCCAGCGCGATGTTCGGGGACCTTATAGCCGGAGCGCTCAGCGGACTTGGCGTGGGTGGCTGCGGCACGTAGAACGCTTCCAAACTGTTTTTCCGTCAAGCCTTATCTCAATCACCCTGTGGAGGGGTATGTAGGTTTCCCTTGACGGAGCGCGATTCTGTCCGAGGGGTTCGGGCATGTAGTAGAAGTAGCTCTTCCTGAGTTCCGTGATGCTGCTGCCAGGTATATGCCTTACGCCCCTCTCCCCGCCCCTGTGGATTATGACAATCTCGGCTTTTCCGAGAAGGCCTTTCCACTTCAGGCGGTTGAGTGTCTGGAAGACCATATTAACGCCCGGATTTGTTTTTTATAGCTGTTTTGCTCTAATATTTATAGTATGTTTCGCGGTTCCAAATCGGGCGTTAAGAATGAGTTGGAGAGTCTGAAGAAATCTCTGGAGAACGATAATGCAACAGAACATCATGGGAAGAACAAGGAACCGAGCATTCCGCCAGCTCCCTTGAAGAACGATTCTGATAAAATGGACGCTCTTTCAGCAGCTTCAGGAGACAGGGAGCCTATACCTCCTCCACCAGACCCTCCCAAGCCGCAGAAAAGCAGCAGGAGGGAGAAAAAGAAAGCTCCTGTTGTGCTCGATATAAAGCCTCCAAAGATGAAGGTGAAGAGGAAGGAAGAGAGCGAAGATGTGAAAAGTAGCAGGATTATGGAATCTGAGATTGACAAACTGTTTCAGGAGGTTCTGAAGAACAAGGAGAAGATAAGCGAGATTCTTGCTCTGAGGAAGGAGGTGGAGCTGTTAAAGAAGGGGATGGATTCGCTGAAGAGAGAGGTTAAGAAGAGCAGGGAAGATATTGAGGATATGGTGAGAAGTGAGACCGATGGTATGGAGAAGAATCTGGAGAAAAGGATAGAAGCAATACCTGAAATACAGAACAGCATCAAGGAAATAAGAGCCAGCATAAATTCCCTTTCTGGCAGAATGAATGATATTGAAAAAAGGAGTGAAGAAATAAAGGGGCTTGACATTCCGGGGCTGAAGAGGGATGTGGAAGCGCTTAAGGAGAAGTCCAGGTGGCTTGAGGAGAGCGTGGAAGCGATAGACATGAAAAGGATAATGGATATGATGAAGGAAGTGGAAAACAGGATAGAAAGCCTGAGGGTTTCGTCCCCGCTTGTTATAGAGTGATGCATGCGAGTCTGAATCTTTGCGGATGCTGAAAGATTTTTATCTTTCGTGCACAATTAAGATTATGAGAAAGGTTCTTGTTGGGGGGACATTCAACGTAATACATCCCGGCCACATATTCTTTCTTGGGAAAGCAAGGGAGTACGGCGACCATCTCACTGTTGTGGTTGCGAGCGATGCGACTGTTCTGAGGGAGAAAGGGTTTCTTGTGTTCTCCTCTGAGGAGAGGGCAGAGATTGTGGGGAATCTGAAGCATGTGGACGATGTTGTTGTTGGGGACGAGGAGGATATGATGAAGGTTGTTGAAGAGGAGAGGCCTGACGTGATAGTTCTTGGTTATGACCAGAAGTTTGACGTGAAAGGGCTTGAAAGTTTCCTGAAGGAGAAGGGCATCAAATGCAAGATTGTGCGCATAGGGCAGAAGTACAAGGACTACAGCACAAGCGAGATTATAAGGGGAATAAAAGAAATGGAAATAGACAGGTAAGGTTATTCGTCTTCTTCCCTGTCCTCGTCGAACTCTTCCTCAGGAAGCTCCTCATCCTCTCCGTCCCAGATATCTTCATCGAAAAACACAACGAACCACCTGGTCTGGTTGATTGATTATAAAAAAGAAAAGGTATTTAAGCGTAACGCAGCTACCACTTCTTTGCCTGATAGTTGTAAACCTTCCTGACAGGCCACGATATCTCTATGCCCTCCCTGTCATAGGCCTTCTTGAGGGCCTTTATGAACTCGTGCGTGAGGAGATACCTGTCCACGAATGTCTTTACCTTCAGTATCACTGAGAAGTTTATGTTGGAGTCCCCGAATTCGTTGTAGCGTATGAACGGTTCGAAATTCTCCACAGCGCCTTTTGTCTTCTTCATAACAGACTTCGCGGTTTTTATTGTCACCCTCTCCACCTTCTCAAGGTCCGAGTCATAGGAAACGCCAACCGGAATCACCACGCTCATCTCGCTTGTGGGCATGTCGTAGTTTATTATCTTGCTGGAGGCGAGTTTTGAGTTGGGTATTATCATCATGTTGTTTCCGAGCATCTGTATCTTGGTGGACCTCCACGATATGTCCTTCACATACCCCCTCTCGCCGCTCTCAAGCTCTATATAATCACCAATCCTTATCGGCCTGTCCACCACGACGTAGGTCCCGGCGAAGAACTCCTTGAGCGTGTCCTGCAACGCTAGGGCGACAGCAAGGCCGCCTATTCCCATCGCCGCTATCAGGGTGGTTATCTCTATGCCGAGCTGGCCGAGAATAACGAACAGCGCGATGAGTCCGACAGTTCCGTAAGCCGCCTTCCTTATTATCGGGATGAAATGTTCCTCTGTCTTGGTTTTCTTTCCTTTCGTTATCTCTCTCATGTACCATTCGAGCACCGCGCCTATTATTCTCACTCCTGCCACTGCTCCGAGGAGAATAAATATTATCGTGAATCCGAGCTTCAGTTCTCCCAGAAAGGAGGAGAGGAACGATGCCTCCAGTATGGCGTAATAGACTCCTGCGAGAACTATGCCTATTATAAGAGGCCTGTTCACCGCCTTCACGAGCAGGTCGTCGAGAATTGTCTGGGTCTTTCCTGCGACAGCGTGCATAATCTTCTTGAACACAATGCTGACTACCTCTGATATCAGGAAGAAGGTTATCACTATAAGCGCAAAGTCTATGTACTGGCCATAGGGAAGGAAGCTTGTCACGAACTCGAACATAAAGAGGAATTGAAGAACTTACTTATAAATCGGATTGTTATGCGCGGAGTAATTATTTAAATCTGTTCCGGCATCAAGATAGCATGAGCGTGATATGGCATCTGAGGTCAGGAAGGAAACCGACTGGAGGAAAACTCAGAAGAAACTCCAAGAAGAAGAGAATGGAAAGGGGAATGAGGTTTCTCGAGCCTGAAGTTGGAAAGAGGAAAGCAAAGATAACAAAGAAAAGGGGAGGAACAAGGAAGGTCAAGCTGCTTTCCGAGGAGTTTGCCAACGTGGCTGACCAGAAGACAGGAAAGATAAGGAAGGTCAGGATTATTTCTGTCAGGGAGAGCCGCACCAGCCCGCATTACGTGAGGAGGAACATACTCACAAAAGGAGAGATAATAGAAACAGATGCGGGCGTTGCCAAGGTTACTTCAAGGCCGGGACAGGACGGCGTGGTGAACGCTGTGATTATTGAAAGCAAGAAATAGCAGGTTCTTAGAATTTTACGAAAAGAAGGGAGTACATGATGAGTATTCCTGAAAGGAAGAAGGCAAGCTGGTATATGGCGTCTCTGGTAAAGCCTTCGCATGCATTCTTTTTGTGAAGTTCCGGCACGAGGTCTGACAGAGCTATGTATATGAACCCGCCTGCGGCGAAGGAGAGGAGCACGGTCTCAAGTCCGCCTATAAGGCTCGCAAGAAGCATTGCCATGACTGCACCAAGCACTGCTGTGAGTGCTGTAAGAAAGTTCACGAGCAACGCCCTCGTCCTGTTGAACCCTCCATGCAGGAGAACGCCGAAATCTCCCATCTCCTGGGGAATCTCGTGGAGCATCACCGCAAGCGTGGTGGCTATGCCTATGGGTATGCTCGCAATATAGCTTGCTGCTATTATCATGCCGTCTATGAAGTTGTGCACACCGTCGCCAACAAGGTTCATGTAGGCAAACGTGTGCGGGTGCTGTTTTCCTGTCGGAACATGGCAGTGCCTCCAGCTTATGAGCTTTTCAAGAACAAAGAAGGAGGCTATTCCCAAAAGGACCGAGAACGAGACGGTTATCGTGAACCCGGACGAGGAGGATTCCGGAAGGAGGTGGAGGAAAGCGTCTCCTATAAGAGTTCCGGCGGAGAGGCTTACGAGATAGATAATGAGATGGAGCAGTCTTGTTCCCTTGATGGAGAAAGTGACTATTCCAATGAACGATATCATGCTCACTGCAAACACGCTTGCAAGCGCATAGAGCCATTGCTCAAACATATAGAAGGTTGGGAATGCATATTAAAATATGCAGCAGTCATGAAACCCGCATTCTCGGAGATTATTTAAATATCATTTGATTCAATTATTAGTATGGATGATGAGTACGAGATAATACCCACTTCTCCTTTAAGAAGGCTTGAAAAGAGATTGAGCAGGATTGAGGAAACGAATTCCGCTTCTGAAATCAGGAAGCTCATAGACCAGATAATAGAACTTATAAAAGTCAACCAGAGGGTCATAGACGACGTGGTGAAGTCTGATGCGGAGTTGAGGAACGAGATATCGAAGATTCCGGGCAGAATCGAGGAGATGACGTCTTCATTAAAGGAACTCATAGAGATGATAAAGGCCTCCGCTGCTGAAGAGGCATCGTCCGGAGCATCGAAAGAGGTTATCGCTCCACTTGTGGAAAAAATGGATGAGCTCATACAGCAGAACAGGGCAAGCCTTGACGCCAACAAGGCAATACTCTCAAATCTTGCAATGATAGACAACCGTCTGAAGCGGCTTTACAGTCACGCTGCAATGAGCATGAGATAAAAATAAATAGTGGAAGAGACAAAAATAAATAGTGATTTGATGAAAAAAGGAATAACTCCGATTATATCCGTCATAGTCTTGCTGCTCATAACAATAGCGCTTGCAGGGACAGCGTGGACGTTTTTTAATTCACAGCTTCTTGGTCGGGTTGGTAAACAAATATCTGTGCAAGGATTCTGTGTGGAAGGAACAAAGGCTTATATAACAGTAACCAATATGGGAGTTAACGCTATCTCTCTCGGTTCATGCAACACTGCCGGATCTGTGTCGAATAAACTAACTATATGTGGTGATATAATAATAACAAGGACGGACGGAGGAGTTATGGACGCACAATTCGATAAGAACAGTATAGCGCCGATGGATGAGAACAAGAATCATGATAGTGCTATATTTAGTGATAATAATTGTACTGTTTCTGGAGTACCCAGAACATGTGCATACACTTTTAGTTTGAAAACTTCTGCAAATGAAGAAGAGTTTGGTGAGCAAGCTAAGAAAGTTTCAGTGAAATGTAGCGGTAGCGGCTGAATTGTCTCAAAATATGTTGTTCTCTGATAGGGTTCTATGAACTTAAATCCGTAAAATATCAGTCCTAGTTGCCTCCTGAATCACTTTTACAAATCGCTATGAACCCGCAAAAAATATAACCTTCCTCATGTTCTTACGGAATTGAATTCTCAGAACGGGGATTTGGTATCAATTTATATCAATGCAAACAAAATCTAAACATGGTATCAAAGGCACAGTCCCAGGTTATTTCCATAGTTCTCATAACCGGGATTATAATAAGCCTTGCTGGCACTGCGTACATGTGGGGCATTCCAATAATAGAGAAGAGGTCCGCGATAGCTGACTATTCTGCAGCCCTTGACTTCGTTCTTGACCTGGACGAGAAGATAGTGGAACTCGCAAACTCCGGTTCCGGTTCGTACAGCATGCCTATAGAGAAAGGAACGGTTAGAGTCGTGCCGTACAATGCAGACAGCCCGGACAACAATTCAGTAATATACACCGTTCCTGTGAGCCAGCCGATTGCAGAAGAATCATCGGAGGTGATTCTGAGGACAGCAAGCGTGGACGAGGTGGGAATATACGGAGAGGCCGAACCGAGAATTATAACCATGAACGTGACAAAGACAGGCGATTCCTATCTTATGAAATTCAAGATTCATTACAGGGAACTTGACACCCGAACGAAGGGTTTCAGGATCGCTCTGGATACCGCCTCTGCAAACGGCCAAGGCTCTGCTATAATATCCTACAGCAGAACAGAGACTATACCATCAGGCGCGGCAAATAACGGAGACCTTGAATTGAGCTGGGTGGACGTCAGCTTGGTTTAGAAGCAAGCCTGCGACAAGATTCCGGAACTCAACAAATTAAATGCACAAGCATGGTTTCTGGGTGCCGATGCCGTTCTTATATGCATCATGCTTTAGAAGAGGGTCAGCACATTCCGCAATTATTATATAAATATTAATCAAAAATAGTTAGTTGGTTTTGATGAAAGGAGAAAAGAGCAGGTACAGAATGCTTATTGCGGTGCCCGTAGTCATGCTTCTTGCATCTGCCGGAATTCTGGTTTACGGGTTTATGCAAAACGGGGAGTGGTTTCAACGCTCTATAGAGCTGAAAGGAGGAACGCTCATAACCATAAAGACTGACAGGAGCGTTGACGCAAATGCCGTGGAGAACGCTCTTTCTTCTTATGGCGATGTTCTTGTAAGGGAACTGAGAAGTTTCTCTGGATACAGCCTCTCAATAGAGATGGAGTCTGGCGTGAACACCACTCTGGTAATAGAGAGTCTGAAAGGCATTGGTATAGATGCAAAGGATTATTCTGTGCAGAGCATAGGCTCGAGCCTTGGAGAGAGTTTCTGGCAGCAGGCGCAGATGGGCATAATAATCGCATTTGTGCTTATGGGGCTGATAGTGTTTGTTATATTCAGGACGTTTGTTCCCTCGATTGCTGTGATGCTTGCTGCTGTCTCGGACATAATTGTAACGCTCGCTGTAATGCAGGTTGCTGGGATAGAGATGTCGCTTGCAAGCTTTGCGGCCCTTCTCATGCTTATAGGTTATTCGATAGACACGGACATACTTCTGACCACAAGAGTATTGAAAAGCGAGGAAACGAGCGTTCCGGAAAGAATAAAGTCAGCGTTCAGGACAGGCATGACCATGACAGGAACCACTCTTGGGGCAGTCGGGGCTGTCATGCTCGCAAGCTCGTCCACTGTGCTGTTCCAGATCACGTCTGTGCTTATGATAGGCCTTATTGCTGACATAGTGAACACATGGTTTCAGAACGCCACGATTCTGAGAATGTATGCGGAAAGGAGGGGAACATAATGCTGAAGTACTGGAGGGTTGTGCTGCTCGCTGTAATGGTGTTCGGTTCGATTCTCGCGATAGGGATGAAAGCAAGCCCCTACGGAAGGAACGGTGTCGAGATTGTATATTTCTCAGAGGACTCGCCCGCAAGGAACGTTCTGGAGCAGGGGATGATAATAACGAGGGTGAATAACGAGCAGATAAGAAACGTTGATGACTGGAACAGCAAGGTCTCGAATCTAAAGGGGGAGGTCTCTATAGTAGCCAACGGAAAAAAGTACAACTTTGATGTGAATGAAAGCCTTGGCATATACGTGGCTGACATAGAGAGGACAAATCTGGATTTCGGCCTTGACATGAGGGGCGGAACCAGAATACTGCTCTCTCCGAAAGAGAATGCAACAAAGGAGATGGTGGACCAGATAATATCAACGCTGCAGACAAGGGCGAACCTGTTCGGCCTGAAGGAGATGAAGTTCTTCCCTGTGAGAACATCGGACGGCTCATGGCTCGTGCAGATAGAGGTTGCCGGAGTGAGCAGGAACGTGGTGGACGACCTTCTTTCGGTCAAAGGGAATTTCGAGGCAAAGATATCGAAGCCTGTGGAGCTTTCTGGCAGGTCCGGGACCATGCAGCTTGGTTCGGAGCGTTTCTCTGTTACTGTATCCAACCAGAGCGCCACTGTGGACGGTATTACTGTGAAGGAGGGCGGGAACTTCACACTGGACGGAATAGAGTTCGAGTACGTGAACTCGAGCAGCAGAGAGGCTCTTTTCATGGCAAAGGTTTATGACGGAAACGATATAGAGCTTGTGTACACAGACCCGCAGAGGTCTGGAGTGGTTCCCGCGAACGGAGGTTACAGGTTCTTCTTTGGAGTTCTTGTCTCTCAGGAGGGGGCCAAAAGGTTTGCTGATGTCACATCAGGAGTTCCGAGCTATCTTGACATTCAGAGCGGGGAAAGGTATCTGAATTCCAGGATTTTCCTCTATCTTGACGGAGAGCTTGTATCCGACCTGAGGATATCGTCGGACCTTGGAGGAAAGGTGGTGCAGAATCCCCAGATAACAGGGTTCCGGGAGACTATGGAGGAGGCTGTGCAAGAGAAACTCAGGCTTCAGACCATACTCCGGTCAGGAGCAATGCCGACAGGGCTTGAGACAGTCTCGGTGAGCATAGTGTCTCCTGCTCTCGGCTCTGATTTCTTCAGGTCCACTGCTTATGCTGGTCTCTTCGCTGCTATCGCTGTGGTGATTATAGTGTTCGTGAGGTACAGAAAGCTTGGCGTGGCTATTCCAATGGTTCTTGTCGGCCTTTCCGAGGTTATTATCATACTTGGCATAGCAGCCCTGAATGATGCTGCTGTGTGGAGCGTGGTGCTTTTTGTAAACTTCCTGATTATATCAGCTGCGTGGTGGAAGAAGCACGAGATAGACCTGTTCGCCTGGATTGGGGCTTTGCTGATACCTCTGATAGGAATGGGTGGCTGGACAATAGACCTTCCTGCGATAGGCGGAATACTCGCTGCGATAGGAACAGGGATGGATGATATGATAGTGATATCAGACGAGACGATAAGCGGAAGAAGGGATGAAAAGGTATACTCCGTGAAGGACAGGATAAAAAGGGCGTTCTTTATAATCTTCGGTTCCGCTGCCACGACATTTGCTGCGATGCTTCCTCTCGTATCTATAGGAATAGGGTTTATGAGGGGTTTTGCAATCACTACAATGGTGGGCGTGCTTGTGGGCGTGCTTGTGACAAGACCCGCGTACGCAAGGATAGTGGAAAGGACTGTGGGGAAGGAGTGACGCTTATTTGCATAATATCTCGTCTCTTATGCTTCTTGCTTCGTTAAAACTCAAGAAATTACCGTATATTCTCAAGTCATCTATTATAGAATCTGCGTTTGTTTGCGCATCCCAACCGCCTATGATTATATTGCCGTTGAGTTCTTTCATATAGGTTGTATAGTCCTTTTTTGAATTAATGGTATCATCAACCATGATGTACATGTTTGGCCCGTCTGTCTTTTGTCTCCATGACGCGGCTATATAATGCCACTCATACGGTTTCCACTGAGAGACATCTATATCTACTGTGACAGGGTTTCCAGAACCGCCAATATAATTATATATCGCGAATCTTATTTTGTTATCAGCGGTTTTCTCTATCCTTAGACAGTTCTTATTATTCTTGCATATAGTTGAGAAGAAGACGTGTCTTTTGTTATCATTGCCTTTCCAGTATGGTCTTACCCAGAAAGTGATTGTTCCGCTGTTTCTGTTTATATTGTTTTGTGACGTGTCGCGGTCTATAAGCGGATACTTCAGCACAATACCATTGGATGCATTCAGTTTTGCCGCATAACCGCCAATCCCCTTAATCTGATAATCCATTCCGGTCTGAATATACCTTACACCATTAACAACGCCTCCAATTATTTCAGTAGAGTCTCTGGATTCAAAGGGGTCAAAGAGCAATAGTCTGTCATCAGCTCTTTTCTTGATTACATTCATAACAGTTCCCCTGGCATTATGATAATCTGTCCCTGTATTTGGTATATTGGAATTTGGCAAATAATCATAGTCTCTATTATAATTCAGTGCTGATAACAAAAACAACGTTATGTGTTTGGGATTATACTTCAGAACAGAGTTTCTTTGCCACTCAAGCCACTCGTCGTAATGGTCATAATAGCTCTCGTCTTTTGTTTTTGTTTTCATTATCTGGGAATGCCACAAATTCATTTGTATACCATGGGTGTTTTTTGGATATTTATATCCTGAATATTCCTTTACAACGGAATCCATCTTTTCCTGGTTATAATATATATTAGGAGCAAGCTGCGGTGTAACAATGTTAAATAATCCGGAAGGCGGATATGTCTCTGTCGCGGGTATGTTAAGATAGAACCTTCTCTTTCCATCATCAAAATTGCTTCCATCATTGAGATAATTTCTTAGATTCTCAAATCCTTTTTTATCAGAGTACGAGAATTTTATCCTTTCCGGTATCATTCCCCATTTCTCAAAGGGGCACCAGAATCCCTTTACAGAACTATATTTGGATAACCGGTCAACAAAATCTTTTGATTCCTTAAGCTGACATTTCTTTATCCATATCTCATCCCTGTTTGGATAGGAGCTGAAATATGCGGGATATATATCAATTCCAGGTATCAAAGCAAGCCCGTATTTATCGCATGCTTCTGCAAACATTTCCACGAACTCTGAATAGGTTATTTTTTCTCTATTATAATAGAAGTTGTTTTCCAGAATGTTATAGGGATAATTCGCTGGGCTTATTATTATTGCGTTAAATCCCATCCTTTTTGCATCCTTTACTGTGTTTTCAATTGCATCTCTTAAGACGTTTCTGTTTATGAAGATATTATCCTCAACGCCTGTATATTTCCACGAGTTTCTGAAGTCCGGATTAATCACTAAAGGGGCATTGATCCCTTTATTCCAGACATCTGGTATGTCATTTGAGATGGATAAGCAGGCATCTTTATATTCGCATTCTCCTATGCAGCAGGCATCAGAATCTGATGTCCTGATTAAAACATCATTACAAGTTTGATATGGTCCGCATATCGAGCCGTCCAGTTCCAAGCATTTCTCGCAATATTTAACATTATTTTGTGATGGCGTCTTTTGCGAAGAGCAACTCCCGCCAAACAATCTTGTAAAGAGACACAGGATAGAGTCAAATATATTCTTGAAAGAGTTTTCTTGCTTGAAATTTATGCAGGATGTTGTCTGGGATTCGGGTTTGCATGCGCCGTCATCGCATATCATTCCTGCTCCGCAGTATATCTCTTCGATGTTTGCGTAGTCTCCGTTGCATATCCTTTCTGTGACAGTGGTGCTGTCCATGCAGTAGTCGTAGTACAC
>WAQT01000063.1 GCA_015520105.1 Candidatus Aenigmatarchaeota archaeon | reverse complement strand
CTGTCGTCCTTTCCTTCAGGAACAGACTCGTGAAGGAGATTGGGAATCCTCTTGAGGAGCGAATCGATTTCCTCCCTCAACCTCTCGTTCTTCTCCTCAAGCTCCTTTATCCTTTTCGGTATATCCCTTATCTCTGCGATGAGGGAGTTCGCAGGCTTTCCTTCCCTTCTGAGCCTCGCTATCTCCTGTGTTGCGATGTTTCTCTTGTGGCGCAGCTCCTCTAGTTTTGAGAGATTTCTCCTCCACTCCTTGTCCTTCCTTATGAGAGCGTCGATTCTCTTCAGAATCTCAGGGTCGTTCCTTCTTCTGAGGTTGCCTCTCACTGTGTCCGGATTCTCTCTTATAAGCCTTATGTCGAGCATAAAGAGTTATTGAGGATTATGCTTATATATCTGCATGAAAAACCGAGGCTCGAATAATAAATAAAAAAATAAAATTAGTCGGTTCTTATGGTTCTCTTCCCTTATGCCGGGCTTCTTGCGAGGTTGTACACGGCCTTGAGCGCCACCACAAGGGCTGCAGGAGCAACGAACACAACTATGTTGCCCACGATTGCCTGCACCACAGCTCCTATCGCGGGTATTGTGCTTAGCTGTGCGGCGCTGCCTCCTATGCCCACCAGAGTGAGCGCTATTGCCGCTATGAGGAAGTCATTGACTTCCTTCTGACCAATGTTGATGAAGCCGACCACAAGTCCCAGTATCACAAGCGCCAGGACTATCCAAGGCGCATATTCTATCACGTATCCGCCCACGGCTCCGCCAACAATGGCTATAATTACACCCAAGATGAATGCCCAGCTTCCGATTGTTTGGGTTTCCATTTATAGCCACCTTGCTATTAATTTGGTTCAGCTCGCTTATAAATGAAAACGCAGAATAGCGCACAAATTCGTCCATTGACGAATTATTTCACTGAAAGGGCAAGAGAATCTCCCCTCCTCCTGAAAACCAGCCTCATAAAATCCTTTGCAATAATAGTGTTTTGGAAGACCTTTCTCGCCTCCTCCAGAAGAGGCTTTGTGTCCTGATACCTGCGCGAGAACTGGGTGAGCACGAGGTTCTTGACTCCTGCTTTCTTCGCGATGTCCGCGGCGTCCTTCACCCCGCTGTGCATCTTGTCCTCCACATCATCGAGAAACGTGGCGTCGTGTATCAGGAGGTCCGCTCCAGAGGAGATTTTGACAAGAGTGTCACACTTCTTTGTGTCTCCGCTGTACACGACCTTGACTCCCTTCCTGACAGAAGATATGTCCCCGAGCCTTATCACCTTTCCACGGAAGGAGATTTCTCCTTTCTCCTTGAGTTTTCCTATGAGAGGGCCCTGCTTCAGGCCGTAGAGCTTCTCCGCCTTCTTTATGTCCACATTCACCCTGTCCCTCTCCCTGAATGCGTATGCCACAGCCGGAACCGTGTGCTTCACGGGAATCGAGAGAATGTCAAAGTCCTTGTTCCTGAGAATCACTGTCTCATCCTCTCCCTCGAAGGGAACGTCCTTCGCTATGACGCGGAACCTCGGGCCCCAGTAGTCGAGGTCGAGGATGTCGGAAACGAACCTTGATGCCTCAGGACCGTGTATTCGGAGAGGCTTCCTCCTCTTCTCCATGTTCATGGTCTGCATCAGGCCTATGAGCCCGGCCCAGTGGTCCGCGTGCCAGTGCGTGATGAAGATGTCGTCTATCTTCATGAAACTGAGTTTCGCTGTCATGAGCTGCCTCTGCGTTCCCTCTCCGCAGTCCCAGAGGAAGGCATTCCCCTCGTAGTTCAGCCATATCGCGGCCGGGTTCCTGCTCTTGGAGGGTATTCCCGAACCTGTTCCGAGGAACACTATCTCAAGCATGATATCAGTTGGGGTTTTGTTTATAAAAAGCGAGTCTCAGTCGCGGACCCTTTCCTTCAGCCTCTCGAAGAATCCCTTCACGGTCTCCCTCTTCCTGGACATGGTCTTTGAGAACCTCTCCATAAGTTCTTTCTGTTCTCTAGAGAGTTTCTTCGGGATGTCAACCACAACCTTCACGAGAAGGTCGCCCCTTCCGTTCTCCCTGAGCCTGGGCATTCCCTGACCTCTCAGACGGAACACCGTGTGGCTCTGGGTTCCGGGAGGTATCCTTATCCTTGCCTTTCCGGAGAGCGTGGGAATCTCTATGCTTCCCCCGAGGACAGCGGTAGGAAGGTCTATCACAGCCTTGCAGAACAGGTCGCTTCCGTGTCTCTCAAAGACAGGATGTTCCTTTATATGTATTATTATATAGAGGTCTCCCGGCGGGCCTGACCCGGAACCGGGTTCTCCCTGGCCGGCAAGCCTGAGATAGTGGCCGTCCTCAACGCCGGGAGGTATCTTCACCCTGACCTTTCCCTCCCTCCTCTCCATCCCTGTTCCGCCGCATTTATTGCAGGGAAACTCTATGACCTCTCCCTTCCCATCGCACCTGTCGCACTGGGATATGTTTATGGTCTGCATGAAAGAGTTTCTCTTCACTATCCTGATTTCTCCCGTGCCTCCGCATTTCGGGCACTTGGCGGGAGAGGTTCCCGGCCTCGCTCCGCTGCCGCCGCACGAAGAGCATTCAGAGAATCTCGGTATCGATATCTCGGTCTCCATTCCTCTGAAAGCGTCCTCAAGGCTTATCTCCAGGTCGAACTTCAGGTCAGCTCCCTGGGCATGCCTGTGACGCCCCTCTCCGAATGAGAACACATCGAATATGTCATCAAAACCGAAGCCCCGGAAGAGGTCTTCGAAGCCGGAGAAGCCGCGACCAGCATGACTCTCCTCTCCCGGAGCGTAGCCGAACTGGTCGTAGGCTGAGCGTTTCTCCGGGTTTCCAAGAACCTCGAATGCCTCGTTTATGAGCTTGAACTTCTCCTCTGCTTCCTTGTCCCCGGGGTTTACGTCAGGGTGATATTTCCTCGCGAGCTTCCTGTAGGCCTTCTTTATCTCCTCCTGAGAGGCATCCCTGCTCACCCCGAGAATCTCATAGTAGTCCTTCTCCCGCATGCTTCTCACCTTATCGAGCATTCTCGGTTTTCCTGATGTCTTTGTTCGAAGCGCTGGTTTTTATCTCTGTCGCTGCCGGGAATGAAAGGACTTCTGTCATCAGGGGAAAGACCGACAATGAAGTGAATTGATATTATTTCGCCGGATTCTGATGCCACGTATGGATTTATTATTTATTAAACCTGATATTTTTATGAAAGTGCTCTTTGTATGCAGAGGGAACGTCGGAAGGAGCCAGATAGCTGCTGCTCTGTTCAGTAAATATTCAGGATCGAAGGCCTTTTCAGCAGGAACTGTTGTCTCTGGAAAAGAAGGGCAGGCGCTCAGAGAGATTCCCTTGGCAGAACCTGTTATCAGATTCATGAAAGAGGAAGGGATTGACATATCAAATAACACCAGAACGCAATTAACTCCTGAGATGATTGAAAGGTTTGATAAGATAATAGTCATGGCAGAGCCTGAAACAGTTCCGGAATATCTCTCCAGAAACAAGAAGAAGGTGGAATTCTGGAATATAGAGGACCCTAAAGGAATGGATGACGAAGGTTACAGAAGGATTATATCAAGAATCAAATCAAGAATAAAACTTCTTTTAAAAGAGAATGTCTGAAACAGTTTCCTGCATAATGAGTAATTAATGCAATCTTTCGTTCGCTTCACAGCTGCCTTGATAACTCAATGCAGGCCAGCTTTTTGTTTTCCGCGGCGTAAATTCCCCTTCCGACAATCGCGTGCCATCTCTCTCCGGCGGCCTGCGCCGCATCGGATATCGACCCTCCCTGGGTCACGAACCCCGGAGCGTAGAACACCGGAGAGACGCCTTCGCTCTCAAGAGAATTCCTTATCTTTTTTATGTCATCCGGCCTGTTGCCGGGAACCACGAAATCGGTCACTCCGAGTTCGGCGGCGTTCAGGTACATCTCAATTACTGCCTCGTCCGCGATGTACCCGCCCTCGCTCCTGAGGTATTGGGGATGGGTCATCAGTCCTCCGACAATCACTCCCAGCTCCTTCTCGAGGGCTGCCTCTACCCAGGCCCTCTCGGTCTCGGGTCCAGACTGGGGGAAGAGTATCACAGCATCCACGCCAGCCTTCCTGCACACATCCATGAACTTCTTTCCGGTGCCCGGAATGTCGGTTCCGGCTTTCTGGTGGTCGTAGATTACCGGCTTGTCCGTGTATTTTCTCGTGACTTCAACTACCTCTGGCAGGCCGTGCTCAAGACCGAGAAGGAACCCTATCTTGTAACCGCCCACCCCTTCGATGTCTGCTGTCTCCCTGAGAATCTCTTCGTACAGGTCTAGGGGAACGTCGCAGGCGGGTATTATGCTTCTTTCCCTCCGGATTATGCTTCCCATCGTTCACCTCAGCTTCAGCTTCTCAACGCCGTATCTCTCGAACTCTTCTTCGATCGCGTCGCCCAGTCTCCTGTAAGCTATTGGAAGAAGGGAGAGCGCATCGCTCATGGCGTAATAAGGAACTCCTTTCGCCTCGACTGCCTCCCTGACGCTTAGGCCGTCGTCCCGGAGCTCCATCCTGTTGGTGAGGCCGAATGCAGCAATCACATCGACATCGGCCCCATTCAGTTTGTCAATCGTTTCTATCAGAGACCCTCCTGTCGTGGTGACGTCCTCTATCACAATGGTCTTTCCCTTCGGCTTGCCTATAAAATGCCTGTTCTCCGGCAGGCCGTATTCTTTGGATTTTCCCCTTCCCATTGGAAGGGAATGGCTTCCGGGCCCGTAATCCGGGGACCTCTTCGCCCACTTGTACTGGGTTATGATTCCTGTCTTGGTCGCTCCCTCCGGGACGCCGTAGAAACAGTCGGGCTCAAGCCCGAGGTCTTCGGTGAACTCGATGATGTAATCTGCCAGTCTCTCGAGAAGGAAGACGTCGTCTGTGGCTTTTCTCCAGTTCACGTACCAGTTGGATTTCCTTCCGGACTTCAGGGTCACAGGCTCGTTAAAGAATCCGATGATGTTGTTTTTCAGAATAAACTCGTTGAACTCTTCCTGGCTGAACCTTCCCATTCTATCAGTTTATGAATAGCGTAAAATAATTTAAGCTTTGCTCGCGCGGCTCTGCGAGAGGTCAGGAGGACTTGTCCTTGCCCTCGTCCTCCACGCTGTACTCCGCATCAACCACCTTCTCGTCCTTCCCGGAACCTTTCTCCGACTTTTCCTTCTTTCCGGTTCCGGCATCCCCTTTCGCCGCATTCTTGTAGAGGGAGGCACTTGCCTCTCCAACAGCCTTCTGAAGATTTTCTGTCTTTTTCTTCACGGCCTCGATGTCTTTTCCGGACAGGGCCTCCTTCAACTCCTTTATCGCCTTCTCTATCCTCTCCCTCTCTTCCTTGGGAAGCTTCTCCCCTATTTCCGAGAGCGTCTTTTCAGAGGCGTATATCATGCTATCCGCGTTGTTTCTTGCCTCCGCCTCGTCCTTTCTTTTCCTGTCCTCTTCCTCATGCTCTTTCGCTTCCTTTATCATCCTCTCTATCTCCTCGTCAGAGAGTTTGGTGGAGGCTGTTATTCTTATCTTCTGTTCCTTGCCTGTCCCGAGGTCCTTCGCCGAGACATGGAGGATTCCCGAGGCGTCTATGTCGAAAGTGACCTCTATCTGCGGAACGCCTCTCGGAGCCGGGGGTATGCCCTCGAGATTGAACATGCCGAGGCTGGTGTTGTCCTTGGCCATCGGCCTCTCTCCCTGGAGGACGTGGACAGTGACAGCGGTCTGGTAGTCAGATGCTGTTGAGAATATCTTGGTCTTCTTCACTGGTATCGTGGTGTTCCTTTCTATCAGGGGGGTCATCACACCTCCGAGAGTCTCTATTCCCAGCGTCAGGGGGGTGACGTCAAGCAGGACTATGTCCTTCACCTCTCCTGCGAGAACGCCTCCCTGTATAGCAGCTCCCATCGCGACGCACTCCATGGGGTCCACCCCCCTCTCGGCCTTCCTTCCGACAAAGTCCTCTACGAACTTCCGGACAGCGGGCATTCTCGTGGGGCCTCCGACAAGGATTATCCTGTCTATCTCGTCCTTGGAAAGTTTCGCGTCACTGAGGGCTCTCTCCATCGGCTGTTTGCATCTCTCTATTATCGGTTCCACAAGCTTCTCCAGCTGCGCCCTTGTTATCTTCATCTGGAGGTGTTTCGGGCCCTTGTCAGTGGATGTTATGTAGGGCAGGTTTATCTCTGTCTCAAGAACAGTGGACAGCTCTATCTTCGACTTCTCTGCTGCTTCCCTTATCCTCTGCATCGCCATGTCGTCGCTGTTCAGGTCTATCCCTTCCTTCGACTGAAACTCCTCTGTTATATGCTTTATGAGAGCGTCATCCATGTCCCTTCCGCCAAGCTGGGTGTCTCCTGACGTGGAGAGGACTGTGAACGTCCCGTCTCCGTATTCCATTATAGTTACATCAAGCGTCCCGCCCCCGAGGTCGAACACCATTATTTTGTGTTCTTCATCCTTCTTGTCAAGCCCGTACGCCATGGAGGCGGCGGTGGGTTCGTTCACGAGCCTGACGACATCAAGGCCCGCTATCTTTCCCGCATCCTTTGTTGCTGTCCTCTGGTTGTCATCGAAATACGCAGGAACAGTTATCACTGCTTTTGTTACTTTTTCTCCGAGAAACTCCTCGGCGTCCCTCTTTATCTTCTGGAGAAGGAAAGCCGATATCTGCTGCGGGGTATATTCCTTCCCGAAAATCCTGTACTTGTAGTTCGTTCCCATCTTTCTCTTGAACCCGGTAACCGTTCCCTCGGGGTTGGAGACCGCCTGCCTCCTTGCAGGCTCTCCAACAAGCACCTGTCCTTCCTTGGTGAACGCGACAACCGAGGGGAACATCTTTCCAGCAACAGTCGCTCCCTCGGCAGAGGGGATTATCACGGGTTTGCCTCCCATAATGACCGCTGCCTGCGAATTCGACGTACCGAGGTCTATGCCTATTATCTTCTCTTTCTTGGTTTTCTCAGCCATGCTGATCACCCTCCTTTCTTGAATCTGATTTCTTTCTTCTTGCTATTCCGACCTTGGAGTGGCGTATGACCACGGAGTTGAAGGTGTAGCCCTTCTGGAACTCCTTCACCACAGTTCCGTCCGGGCTCTCTGATTCTATCACCGAGACCGCCTCGTGGAAGTACGGATCGAACCTCTTTCCGAGCGCGTCTATCCGCTTCAGGCCCCTTGAAGAGAGTATGGAGAGCAGTTTCGAGAGCATTGCCTCGTACCCCTTCCTGGCCTCCTTGCTGCCGGCCTTCTCCGCTGCGGACTCGAGGTCGTCGAGGAAAGGGAGAAGGTCCCTCACAAGGGATGCTGCAACCTCGTTCTCGAGCGACTCTCTCTGCCTGTCCAGCGCCTTCCTGTAGTTCTCAAACTCTGCCTGAAGATACTTTATCCTTTCTTCAAGTTCCCTTATTCTTCTGTCCCTGCCTTCGGATTTTCCGGACTGCTTCCTTGTCATGCTATCACTTCAGGAACAGAAGGGACGAAATAAATATTGCCGGGCTAAATAAAAACTTTTCGCTGCGCAGCATGCTCAGCTCGAAACTATTTATAGCGCTGCTACAACCATCTTTATGGCCGGGAAGACGCAGTTCGAGGTGGATTTCGGGCTGGACCTCTCTTCCCCAGACATTGACGTCGTGAGGGCTGTGGAGACCGCGATAGAGATCGAGAAGCTCGGGAAGCAGTTCTACGAGCATCACGCCAGGGCTTCTGACCCTGTGAACAGAAAGTTCATGGAGTTTCTTGCAAGGGAGGAGGGAAAGCACATAGACCAGCTCGAGAGATTGAGGGTGAACCTTAAGACCGAGGGAAAGTGGATAGAGATTGAAAGGGACAGGGAGATAGAGAACGTGGCGGAAGAGGTGAGGAGCGTCGCGTTTCCCGCGGGCCGGGCTGCAAAGGAAGGCGTGGACGCGGTGATTGCCGCGATAGGAAGGGAGAAGGAGATCAGGAACTTCTACCTCAGACTCGCTGAGAATCTCAAGGAAGGAAAGGGAAAGGAATTCTTCCGCGCGCTCGCTGACTGGGAGCAGGCCCACTACGAGTTCCTTTCGGCGATTCTCGCCGAGGAGACGCGGTTCAGGATGGAGACGTGAAGGTTTTTATTTCTTACTGCGAGAATATTGCTATGAGCAATGCTGAATACGTATGCCACGTTCTCGGGGAAATGAGCGGAAAGATTAATTCAACCCTTTATATAAATGATACAGAGACCGGCTGCAAGCTGCCTCTCGGAACAATAACCGCTGTGGAGTACAGAGAGGGCAATTTCCTGCTTGAGCTGGAGGGAAGAGAACGCGTAACATTCCATCCGCTTCTGGATTTCGGAATCTGAATCCGGCTGCCGGTCGCGGCCGGAGACACCTTACCTGCAGCCGAGACACATTTAATAAATAATCAAATAATATTGTCATTATGTATTCTCCAAAGGTGAGGAAGATTCTGTCTTCTGCAGGCATAAAGCCCGGGGACAGGATAAGGGTTGAGAGACCAGGAAAGGTTTATGAGGGCCTGCTTATGCCAAAGACCGAGTTTTCGGACCCGAACTCCATTGTGATAAAGCTTGATTCCGGTTACAACATGGGAATCGCTTTCGGAAGAGGCGTCAAGATAAGGAAGATGGGATCCGGCAGGGGGACAGGCGCCGGCGGCATGAAAGCGAAGTTCGGAAAAGGAAAGCCAAAGATTTCCCTCGTGTCAACCGGAGGGACAATAGCTTCTCGCGTTGATTACAGGACAGGCGGCGTCTATGCCGCAAGCTCCCCTGAGGAGATTCTTTCCAACGTGCCTGAGCTTGCGGACATAGCGGATATCCATGAAATGCTCTCTCCTGTCAACAAAATGAGCGAGGACTTCTCCCCAAAGGACTGGGTAAAGACAGCAAAGGTTGTCCATAAAAGGCTGAATTCCGAAGACATGGGAGTGATAGTAACGCACGGGACGGACACCATGCACTTCACGTCAGCCGCGCTTTCGTTCTTCCTGAGGAACCTCGCAAAGCCCGTGGTTCTTGCCGGCGCCCAGAGGTCGAGCGACCGCGGCTCTTCTGATGCGGGCATGAATCTTGTATGCGCTGCGCACGTTTCAGTAAGCGACGTTGCTGAGGTTGGAATATGCATGCACGGGGAGATGTCGGACAGTTTTTGCCTTTTCATCCGGGGAACAAAGGCGAGGAAGATGCACACCTCGAGGAGGGACGCGTTCAGGCCCATAAACGAGAACCCCATTGCGAAGGTCTGGCCTGACGGAAGGATGGAATGGACAAACATGAAGAGGAGAAAAAGAGGGAAGGGCGAGACAGAGCTTGATGCAAGGTTCGAGGAAAGGGTTGCAATGCTCAAGGTCTATCCGGGCGCGGACCCGGAGATTATGGATTTCTATGTCTCAAAAGGATACAGAGGATTTGTGATAGAGGGAACAGGCCTCGGGCACGTCCCTACTTTTGCGGAAAAATCGTGGATAAAATCAATAAAGAAACATGTAAAGGACGGGATTCCCTTCGTGGTGACGTCCCAGACTCTTTACGGAAGAGTGAATCCGGACGTGTATACAAACCTCAGGATTCTTTTCAGGGAGGCCGGAGCGATTCCGGGGGAGGACATGCTTCCGGAAACAGCCTATGTGAAGCTGGGCTGGGTTCTGGGCCACACGCAGGACATGGAGGAAATAAGAAAGAGAATGCTCACGGATTACGCCGGGGAGATTACGGAGAGGAGCGTGCCGGAGGGGTTTCTGATGTGAATTCTTATTGCGCGATGCATCATATGTCCATCGATCCAGGATTCCTGACAAGCTTCAAGATATCCTTTGAATCCATAATCTCTATGCCTTTCAGCTTCCTTCTCACAACAGTCCTTTCCGGAACAACAAGGATTCTCTTGCAGTCATAGAGATTGAGTTTTTCTTCTATGCTTTTCATCTCCTCTTCCGAAAGCCTCTTCTTCCACTTGACTTCACCGACAAGCCTTATCTTCTTGAAATCCCCAAGAACGATGTCTATCTCATGCTCAGGTCTGGAAATCATGAACATGTTCTTCTTCAACACATCAGCAAACAGGTCCCTCACGAACCATTCAACATGCTTTCCGAGTTTTTCCCTGAAATATCTCCCATCCAGATCGTTCTCGGAAAAATTATATTTCTCATCGAGATAGTAGTAAAGGTCTATTACCGGAGATGAAATGAAATAATAGTACCTGTTTCTGTGATAATCCCTGACTCTCCTTACTATTCCCATCTCCATGAGGTTTTTCAGATATTGTTTGACTATGCTCACGTCCTGCCTCTCTATAAGCCTGTAGGAATGGAGGTACGAAGTTATCTCTGTAAGGTTGTTTTTTCCTGCAGCAATCGCTCTCACTATTCCCTCATACCGCTTCGACATCACCCTTTCCTCCTCCTCAAAAATCTCCCCTATCAATGCAGGCACGGTAAGCTTTAATGCGTTCAGGTCTATCTTTTTCCTGAAAAACCTCAAAAGCAGCGGCTCTCTTAGATAGACGCAGGCTTCTATCAATTCCCTTCCCTTCAGAAATCCTGACAATCCTTCAAGAATGTCCTTCCCCCTTATTATATCCAGCCTGAACTCCATAAACAACCCCAGGATGGGCGTCTTCTCCGTTAGCAGTTTTTTTGCGAGGTTGAGGGTGGAAGTGACGAGAACAAGGTTTCTCGGCTGTTTTATGTGAAGAAAATCAAGAAACTCGCCCCCAAGCCTGTGGAATTCGTCCACTATTATTGTTTTTTTAGATTCCTCGATAATCCTTAGAAGCTCGTCCACATTTATGTTTTCGTTCCTTTTCTCGTAATAGACGGTCTTGTCCCTTCTCACAAAGAAATACAGGGCATCGCTGAAGAATCTCTTTATCAGAAACGTCTTTCCGGTTTTCCTCCTTCCGTAAACAAACAGAGGCAGAGGTAATGATTCCAACCTCTTCTCATCTTCCGTTCTCCTTACTATAATCATGATTATAGTAATGGTAGTTATACTTATAAAGTTTTCGAACTTGTTTATAGAGTTACGACAGGAGTTCAGAGAGGAGCGTGCCTGAGGGGTTTTTGTATTGAACAGTTTCTCGGGTAACAATTTATTGCACCGGTCTACATTTTTTCCATGAAGCACGAGATCGAGCTAAAGTTCAGGATAGGCAATCCCCGAGAGGTCCGGGAAAAGCTTAGAGCCCTCGGGGCTGTTTTTGAGGGAAGGGTCTTCGAGAGGAACGTCACTTTCGACGACCCGGAGAGGGGGTTCGGAAAGGTGAAGCTGCTCAGGGTGAGGGATGCGGGGAAGGTGAGCATAACCTTCAAGGGCGAGCCGGAGAGCGGAAGGTTCAAGAAGAGGAAGGAGATCGAGATAGTCTCGGACGATTTCGGGAGGTCTGCGGCTCTCCTGAAGGAGCTTGGTTTTGAAGAGGCCTGGAGGTACGAGAAGGAGAGGGAGACCTGGAAGCTCGGGAACGTGGAGGTTGTGATAGACAGGCTCCCGTTCCTTGGCTGGTGGGTGGAGATAGAGGGAAGTAGGGAGACCGACGTTGAGAGCGCTGCCGGAAAGCTGGGTTTCGATATCTCCGAGGGGACAGGGGAGACCTACAAGAGGCTGTTTATGGATTTCTGCAGGGAGAAGGGAATCGCTGCGGAGCACATGCTGTTCAGCGAGGAGAAGGAGTTCAGGGAGAAGGGTTTTATTAAGCGCTGACAAAAGATATTCATGGACTACAGGAAGCTCGGTCTGAAATGTGGTATAGAGATTCACCAGCAGCTTGACACGAGGAGGAAGCTTTTCTGCGCATGCGCTCCAAGGCTTTCCAAAGGGAAAGCGGGGATAAATATAAGGAGGAGGCTAAGACCTGTCGCAGGAGAGACCGGGGCGATGGACAGGGCCGCCCTGCACGAGTTTCTCCGCTCGCTTGAGTTTGAGTACAAATTCTATCCGGAGGAGAGCTGCCTTGTGGAGGCTGACGAGGAGCCTCCAAGACCGCTTGACAGCGAAGCTCTCGACATCGCGCTCACTGTATCGAGAATGCTGAAGTGCGAGGTTCCTGACGAGATTCATGTGATGAGGAAGCACGTTCTTGACGGTTCCAACACCACGGGGTTCCAGAGGACAGCGCTTGTGGGCATGCACGGAGAGGTGGAGACAGGGTCCGGTAGAGTGGGCATAGCGAATGTCGCTCTCGAGGAGGAGTCGTGCCAGATAGTGGAGAGGAGGGACGGCCTTTCTGTCTACGGCCTTGACAGGCTTGGAATACCTCTTGTGGAGATAGGCACGGAACCGGACATAAGAAGCCCTGAGCATGCGAAAGAGGTCGCCGCGAAGATAGGCATGATTCTGAGGTCCACGGGAAAGGTCAAGCGGGGCATAGGGACTATAAGGCAGGACATAAACATCTCCATCAGGGATGGCGCGAGGGTGGAGATTAAGGGAGCGCAGGAACTCAGGTTGATACCGGAATACGTGGAGAAGGAGGTTATGAGGCAGAGGAATCTTATAGAGATAAGGGAAGAGCTGAAGAAGAAGGGATTCAGAGGAATGAAACCGGAGATAAGGGAGGTCACGGAGCTGTTCAGGGAATCGGAATCACGAATAGTCAAGGGCAGGAAGGTCTTTGGAATGAGGATTCCCGAGCTTGCCGGGATGCTGAAGAGGAATCTCACTCCCACGCGGACACTGGGGAACGAACTTGCAAACTATGTGAGGGTGAAGAGCGGAGCGAGGGGCTTCATCCATTCGGACGAAGACCTCGGAAGGTATGGCTTCGAAAGGGAGTTTTCCGGTCTGAGGAAGAAGCTGAATGCGGGAAAGAATGATTGCGCTGCCATTGTTGTCGGAGAGGAGGAAATGTGCAGGGCAGCGCTGGAGGCTCTTGCAGAAAGGGTGAACATGCTTCTTGAGGGCGTTCCGGAGGAGACGAGAAAGGCCCTGGAGAATGGGGATTCAGAGTACATGAGGCCTCTTCCCGGGGCGGCGAGGATGTACCCGGAGACCGACGTCCTTCCGGTCAGGGTGAGAGGGGAGAGGATAAAGGAGATAGACAGGAACCTTCCAGAACTTCTCGAGGAGAAGGCGAAGAGGTACATGAAGGAGTATTCATTGAATGCCGAGTTGTCCTCGCAGCTTGTCCGCTCAGGCATGTGGAGGGTGTTCGAGAGGGCTGTCAGGATTGGAGCTGAGCCGAAGTTTGCTGCGGGTTTCCTCACAGCATCGCTTTCTCAGGTTCCGGGGAACGTTGTGGAAAGTGTTGGTGAGGAGAAACTCGCTGAGCTGATTAGTTCCGGAAAGGGGCTCGGCAAGGAGGCGCTCCTCGAGGCTGTGGCGAAGCTGGGGAAGAACCGCGAGAGAAGCGTCAAGGATGTTCTTGGAGAGTCTCTCTCCGATGAGGATATAAGGAAGGCTGTGAGGGAAATTCTGAAGGACAGGAGAATTCTGGAGAGCAGGAGACCCGAGAAGGCGGCGATGGGGGAGGTCATGAGGAAGCTGAGAGGGAAAGCGGCAGGAAGCGTGGTGATGAGGATAGTTCTCGAGGAACTCGGAAAGAAAGGGGAAAATTAACTCAGCAATTCGGGTAAAATAGAGTTTAGAAACCAATATGGGTAAAAAACGTCGCTGGACGAACAACCCTGAAATATACATTCCTCCACGGAAATTCTTTTAAGTTATGGAATGAATTCCTATTCAAGAAACGAACCGGAGCCTTAGGGCAGGCAGGCGGGAGAAAGCCCCAGGAGCGTAATCCTTCCCGGCGAGAAGCCGTGCGTTTTTGCCTCCGCAGCCCCCTGCCCGAGGGTCTCAACTCCTATTTTATTCCCGCGTTCCATGCTCAATCAGAGATTATGCAGGATGTACGCAAACAGGTAAGGCCCAAGAAAGAGGTAAAGGACAAGGAATGCGCCGAGTAGGCGGAGCCTGCTGTGCCTCGAGACGCCGGTCATCAACCAAGTTCCGGGAAGCGAGTGTTTTATATATCTCCATTCCTATCCTGTTTATGCCGGAATTGAGTAAAGGAGAGAGTGAACGAGTGATGATATTCATTGATGGGAGCAATTTTTACCATAGTTTCAAAGAGAGTTTTGACATGCATGACAATGTGATTGACTTTCAGAAACTGGTAAACATGCTGAAAGGAGACAAGTTGTTGGTGGGAGCGTATTACTACAATGCACCTCTGGACAGGGGACATAACGAGAAGATTTATTGGAAACAACAGAGATTTTTTGCCGAGTTGAGAAAAATACCTGGCTTTAATGTCATTCTTTGCACAATGAGAAAAATGATAAAACCCGGTAGAAATAAACCAGAATATATGGTTAAAGGCGATGACATACATCTGGCAACAGACATGGTTTCATTGGCTTATGAGAACGCATATGATACTGCAATACTGGTAAGCGGTGATGGTGATTTTGTTCCGACCATAAAAAGGGTTCAGAAACTTGGGAAAACCGTGAAAAATGCCTATTTCAGGGTTAGCAGCTCAAGTTATCTCAAGAAAGTGTGCAACTCTTCCGTTTGCATAGACGACTTTATCATGGAAGTCCTGAAGAAGAAGGATTAAGCCCAGTGTCGCCCAGGTACAAAGACCTGGAGCAAGACTGGGGAACATATCAATATATATTGATTATGTCATGTTTATAAACCTTTCTGCGGGTGTTCTGAGAATCCGTTTCCGCCCGCGTTCCATGTTCAATCAGAGATTATGCAGGATGTATGCAAACAGGTAAGGCCCGAAAAAGAGGTAAAGGACAAGGAATGCGCCGAGTAGGCGGAGCTTTCCGTGTTTTGAGAAGTATTCCCTCTTCCTCGCGTAGAGCGTGAAATAAACGGAGATGGGAAGGCCGTACACGAGTCCGAGGAGGTTTTCCGGCGGCCTGGAGAACAGAAGAAAGAGAATGCTTGCTGCTATTCCTATTGGAGCAATGTAACCGAGAACGCCTGAGAATCCCCTTCCGTACGAAGTGTCTACCATGGGATAATCCTTCGCAAGTTTCTTGAGACTCTTCGGTTCCGGAATCTTTTCCGGAGGCACTTCCGGGAAGAGGCCGATGTTTCCGGTGAACCCGCAGCGCCTGCACCTGTAGGTGGAGAGGAGGCCCGCAGCGACTGCTGCCGGGTTGGAATGGTCGGGAGAAACAAGCATGCTGTTGCACTTGGGGCATATCTTAACAAGGGGCTTCTTCCCGGAGGATTTTCTTCCCCTTGCGGCGCGTCTTTTGCGGCCGGCCATGTTTTATGTTGGAGCTGGGCGCTTAAATTCATTCCGTGCAGCGCTTATGCAATAAATAAGAGCTTGGCCAAATAATATTATGCTTGGCCGCGGGAGGAAGCTCAAGGCGCAGGGTTGGCAGATAGAGGAGATAACAAAGCTTTCATTCGTTCTTATCGCAGGTCTTGTGATAGCGGTCTTTATAGTGAACGCCTCCGGAGGCCTCTCGAAGCTTGTGGAGGAGTTCTGCGGCAAGTACCCGGCATGGTGCGGAAGGGGTGAAGGGGACAAGGCATCAGAGGACTATGCCATAGCGAAGGCCTCGGTTGAGGCGCTGGTGCAGGCGATAAACTGCGTGGCTGACCCGAAATCATGCCCCAAGGACTGCATGGACTCTGACGGGTGTAGTTTCTATTACCCGTTTTCTGGCGGTGGAGGAGGAGAGTTTGGCGGCGGCGGAACAGGAGGCAGTTTCCCCTCATCTGATAAGAGCGGTTCAACGACAGGTGCAGTAGCGGCCCGGGATAAAGGAAAGAGTGAAGAAAATAATGAAATCAGAGTTAAATGTGAGATACCGTTATATAAATGTTGTAGAACCGTTTCTTACGATCCTACACTGGGTATAGAACAGAATTTTTATTCTTGGGTGATAGATGAAAAGAAATGTAATGGTAAAATAATAAAACCTCATGATGATGGAAAATGCGGTAATGTAGAACTCCCTTCTTCATTTATATACGAGGAACCGAGGAGGGAATATTTTCTTAAGAAGAGACTGGGCGGGCAGGGTAATCCGGACCCCGACAGGTATGTTTGCGATACAGCTAAAGGATACGGGTTAGAGAATTACATCGAATGCAAATCCTGCGAGAGAGGCGAATATAACAAAGAGCTGGACATGTGCGTTATAC
>WAQT01000062.1 GCA_015520105.1 Candidatus Aenigmatarchaeota archaeon | reverse complement strand
TTGAGATGAGACGTTAATTAAGGCTTCACATTTTGCGGTCTTATTCAATTTTCTCATGCTTCCTCCTTTTAGTTGATTTGATTTTTAAGATAATTTAAGGAATGTTTATCACCCCCCCTCGGAATATCTGGAGATTTAGAGTTTTCCTCCGCAGAACGGGCAGTGTCTCACTCCTATGTTGCAGAAGTAATTTCTTGGAGCGCGTATTTCTATTTGTATGTATTCCAGCCCCGAACATCTGACCATTCTGCAGAAAACGCATGGATATGGATCTTCGATAACGTTGTCAACAAGAAGTTCTCCGCATGAGATGCAAAAGGCAATGTCAGGCAGAGGTGCATATTTGTATTTGGGACAGACTTCTGATATGGCTTTTCTTATTTCTTTCAGTATGAACTCCTTGACATCGACATCCATAATCCTGCAATAGAAGCATTTTGCTCTTTCAGGTTTCTCAATACCAGTTTCGCTGGTCGCTTCAAGCTCTTGAAAGACGAGTGCCGAGAATATAAGGAGGTCGTTCCTCTCTTCAACAGTTAAATCCGGCATCTCTTTGTTTTCCATAACACACCTCCTTTCAGGGATGGAGGATGTCTCAATCTTCTCGGCCTCAACTTCTTCATAATAATTACCACAACATTTCTTCTGAAACACACTTTGTCCAGAATAAACACCTCCTTTCCTTTGTTTTCCGGCAGAAGCGAGGCAGAGAAGGGGATAGAAAGGTCTGAGGGGGTTGCCTGGCGCTTCGTGCCGTTGCATAGAATGTCAAGGACATTCTATGTCAATGTGAAAGATTTTGGTTTTTTGAGAGCATGAACAATTGAGTAGTCACTTGATAGTTGTGATAAAAATTTAAAACGTTTTCGATGGGGGAAAGAAATCTGGACAGACGGAAATCATATTTCAGACTCTCGGATTCTCTCATGTTCTCAATGCTTTATCTCAAAGTCCCGAAAATGTCCCGAATAGGTTTCCCATTCTATTGCCACGCTTTCCACCCTTGCATTGGGCGGGCCTTTTTTGCATAGCTCTATGAGTTTCTCTATCTGGTCCTTGTCTCCCTCAAGTACGGCCTCCACCCTTCCGTCAGAAAGGTTCTTGACCCAGCCTTTCACTCCGAGCATGTTCGCCTCTGAGCGGACAAAGGAACGGAAGAACACTCCCTGCACAAGACCCTGTATGAATATATGCGCCCTGGCTTTCATGGTTTTTATTTGCGCTGAAGAAATAAAAGCTTATTGCGAGCTATCCGATGTAACTGCTTGAGGCTTCTTCTTTGGGCTTCACTACAGGAAACCTTATTGGAGGAGGGAGCTGGAGGTCCTGAGCTATGTTGGCTATCTTGAGCAGGCAGTGCCTAAAGAGGTGATTGAGAATCTCTATCTCAACGTTCTGCGGAAGCCTCTTGTTCTTTTTCCAGGCGTCCGTTATCTTTGACTTGGCGTCTGCTGTATAAAGTATGTCACCGGTCATCTTTATATCTCCCAGTTCAGGGTCGTATCTCGTCACGAATTCGAAATGCACAGAAAAGGCTTTCTTTACGTCCGGCACTTTGGTCTCTTTCACGTCCAGAATCCTTGGGGTGGAGTTTATCTTTATATCTCCCTTCGGTGATTTGTCAGACCTGCTTCCTTCAATCCTCGTGAATCTTATCCCAACAATCGGCATCTGAATCAATCCTTATATGCATTTCAGGGTTTATATATTTGCACAAATAATTATAAAGGGCTGTCAATATAAATGTTGTAGTGGTATGATGAGAATTCTTGTACCTGTTGCTGAAGGGTTTGAGGAGATAGAGACCGTAAGCGTCGCGGATGTACTGAGAAGGGCAGGCTTCGAGGTTGTGCTTGCGGGGATTCCTGGAACTATCGTGACAGGCTCGAGAGGAGTGAGAATAGTCACTGATTCGATGCTGAAGGATGTTGATGCAGAGAAGTTTGATGCTGTCGTGCTTCCAGGGGGCTATCCGGGTTATGTGAATCTCGGCAAATCCGCAAGGGTTCTGGAGATTGTGAAGGATTTTGATAATAAAGGAAAGGTTGTTGCGGCGATATGCGCAGCGCCGAGCGTTCTTGCAAAGGCCGGAGTGTTGAAGGATAGAAGGGCCACCATATACCCCGGAATGGAGAAGGAGATTCCGAGACCGAGAGGGGAGAGGGTTGTGGTGGACGGCAACATAATCACTTCCCAGGGACCGGGGACAGCGATAGAGTTCGCACTGAAGATTGTTGAGGTTCTGGGAGGGAAAGAAAAGTCTGAAAAAATCAGGAGGGAGATTGTATGCTGAGCGATACGGACAAAAGGATACTCGAGATACTGGCGAAGCAGCAGCTTGTGACAAAAGCGGAGCTTGCACGTATGCTTGGAAAGGACAGCTATGACGGCACGCACGCCAACGTGTCAAGGCTCATGGAAATGGGTTATGTGGACAAGGTTGAGTCCCTCGGAACGTGCCTCGTCATAACGCAGAAAGGAATGAGAATGGTAAATGGAGAAGGATAGCCCCGACCGGATTCTCGCAGCGCTCAAATATCGGGAACAGTTGCGAGTGCCTGCCTGACCAACAGATTGTATAGCAGATCAGGAGTGAGCAGGTCAGTCAGTTCCTTTGCCATTGCGCTTCGTATTCGCGCAGCCTTATACTCTATCTTTTTCATGGGATAGGGCGGTAAGGGCACATAAGGCGGAAGCCTATCTTGCCCTTGCGCTTCGAACCGGTGTCACTGGTTTTCCTTTTCACAGGCCGGAAGGCCTCATATCTTTGGAACGAATCCAAAGACCAGCATCCCTGGCCAACACTCTTTTGCGCGTTTTCTGCTCTACCGCTCTTTGCAGAAGCGGTAGCTCTCGTAAAAGAGCGGTATTGGCCACTAGACGACGGGGCTATCTCTATTGGATTGGATATTCTGTTTTAATATTTGATTAGCTTAATATATCCATGGATTCTGTAAGAAGGATAAGGAATGAGATAGCGGAAAGGGTTTCCGAAGCGATTGGAATTGGTCCGGAGGAAGCTGCGGCCGCTCTGGAATTTCCTCCCGGTAACATAGATGCCGACCTTTCGTTTCCGTGTTTCTTCCTGTCAAGGAAGGAGAAAAGAAACCCTGCGGAGATAGCGAAAGAACTGGCTTCCGGCGTGAGGCCGTGGGGTTATGTTAAGTCAGTGGAGAATTCCGGAGCATATGTGAACTTTGTTTTTGCATGGGAGAAGCTTGGCGGAAAGCTTATCGAAGAAGCTATAAAGGAGGGAAAGAGATTCGGTTCCGGAGAGGAGAAGGGAAAGGTCATGGTGGAGTTCGCGCAGCCGAACACGCACAAGGCGTTTCACATAGGCCATGTGAGGAACATATGCATAGGGGAGTCGCTCTCGAGGCTGCTTGAGTTCTCCGGGAAAAGTGTGGTGAGGGCGAACTATCAGGGCGATATAGGGCCGCATGTTGCGAAATGCATATGGGGGTTTCTCAATATCTATAAAGGAAAGGCTCCTGACGGCAACAGGGGCGCGTGGCTCGGGAAGGTTTATGCAGAAGCGAACAGGATGGCTGAGCAGAATGAGAGAATCAAGGAGGAGATAAGGGATATTAACAAGAGGCTTTATTCAGGCGACAGGAAGCTCATGAAAGTTCTCAGGGAGACCAGAAAATGGAGCCTGGAGTATTTTGATTCCATATACAGGGATTTCGGAGTGAAGTTTGACAGGCTCTATTTCGAGAGCGAGGTGGAGGCAAGAGGCAGGGAGATAGCGAACGAGTTGCTTGATAGGGGAGTTGCAAAGGAGAGCGACGGTGCTGTGGTTATTGACCTTGAGAAGCATGGCCTTGGAGTCTATGTTCTCGTTACAGGGGACGGGACTCCGCTCTATTCCGTGAAGGACATAGCGCTCGCCGAGCTTCAGGAAAGGGAGTATCATCCTGACAGGATAATCCACGTGGTCGGAGAGGAGCAAACTCTTCACTTCAGGCAGCTGTTCAAGAGTCTGGAGATGATAAATCCGGAGGTTGCAGCGAAGGAGTATCACCTTCCCTATGGTCTTGTGAGATTGCCTTCAGGCAAGGTGTCGTCGAGGAAGGGAACGGTGGTCACGTATGACGAGATGAAAGAAAGGGTTATGGAGAAAGCGAGGGAGGAATGCAGAAAGAGGGGTTCCGATGCAGGGGCGGCGAAGAGCATTGCGATGGCCGCGATAAGGTATGACATGATGAAGACATCGCCGGAGAAGAGCATAATGTTCGATTGGGACAGGGCGTTGAGCATGGAGGGGAACACTGGGCCATATCTGCAATACACGTACGCGAGGGCTTCATCCATACTGAGGAAATGCGGAGAGAATGGGGGCGCTTGCGGTTCTTTTGAGTGGACAGAGAGCGAGAGAAAGCTCTTGAGAACTATGGGAAGGCTCGGCTTCGTTGTTGAGGCCGGAGCAAAGGACTACAGACCGCATTACATCGCGAATTACGCGTACGAGCTTGCCACATCGTTTAATGAGTTTTATGAGAAGGTGCCTGTCATAAAGACCGAAGGCGAGACGAGGAAGGTCAGGGTTTCGCTTGTGAAGGCGTTCAGGCAGGTTCTTGGGAACTGCCTCTGGATTCTGGGAATAGAGGCGCTGGAGAGGATGTAGATTGTTGCTCGTGGGGTTATGGAAAACAAATGTCCCTTTTGCGGCGGGAAGGAAGGCGTGTGGAGGGGTTACAGGCATAATCTGTCCTCTGTCAAGAGGATGAGGCTCTGCAAGTCGTGCGGAAGGAAGTTCACCCCGGATGACGGCTTCCTCAGAATGAGGTTCGGAAAGGAGGACATACTCTATGCTGTCTCCCTGTACAGGAAAGGCCTTTCCACGTCAGAGGTGGTGAAGAGAATGAAGAGAAGGGGAGTCAGCATATCAAGATGGACAGTGATACTGTGGTGGAGGAAGTTCGGGGACTATGGCAAGAGGTGACTGAGGTTATAGCACTATCTTGCGGTGAGCATTGGATTCTGAATGCTTCACCAGCCGGTCTATCCATTTGTTTGCTTCTTCAGCCTTTCGCGTTGCATAGAACGGAATCAGGACATCGAGTTCATTGAAGTCCGGAATCCCGTATCCGCATTCAGGAAGATGCTTGCCGGTTCTGTATTCGGGGTGTTTCATTGTGTTATTTATTCTGGTTAAGGGATTTGAATCATATATCCCTTTAATTTGACAAAGGAAAAATATGAGCGCAGGGGGGATTCGAACCACCATTTCCAGCTCTGCGAGCCGGCGCCTTACCAGTTAGGCTACCTGCGCATTATGATGGAGCCGCCGGTTCCTCCTTTTCCAATATTTTCCCTTATTTCTCAACCGGCGGCTCCAAATTCGCCAGATTATACAATCACCCAAAACTCATTCACTAGGGTGGGACTCCTGTCTTTATCTTTTCATGGAGAGGTAAGAAGTACATGAGTACCCTCCTTTCAGGGTTGAAGGTTTGGTTAATAATAGGGCGCTAGAGGGTCTGAAAGAAATCAGGTTGATATAAATGGAGTGCAAGTCAACTCCTGTCTGAACTGCGCCCATATTACGTCTACGTTACGTCTCGGCATCAAGGGATCAGAATGCCATGGTAGCGGAGATAACGTATGCTGCCCTCATATGTTGCCTCACCTCCTTTCATCTGGGTTTTTGAGGTTTGGGAGGGCGCCCCGGAATTCTGCAAGAAGCCAGTTCCTGGTTCTTGAGCATGAGACCAGGTTCCTGCTTGAGCTGGGCGCCCAAGTTCCATAAATACATCTATAGAAATCATCATACCGAATTCGCTGTCTTTCCCAATCAACCAGGGGTTGGCTGGGATGAGGTGAAAGAGAGTGTGTATAGATGAACATGAATAGATGATGTTAATATTTGGGGCAAACGCTTATAAAAATTGCGCAGTGTTTGGATGGAAACTCGTTGAATCAGACGCCGAACTCTATCCTGTCGAACATTCCCTTCTTCTCGAACTCCCCGACAGTGGCAGCGAGTATGACAATGGGTTTTCCTGTCCTTGAGCAGAAGGCAGCGGCCTTCTCGGTGAGCAGGTTCCTTATGCCGTCCGAAGCGCAGAGGTAGGTCTCTCCGTTTCTTATTCTTCTCTCGATGCCTTTCCTGCTGTGCTCGCTCACAAGGTTTATGGAGAAGCTCTTTCCCTCTTTGCTGCTGCACTCAAGCGTGTCGTCCTTCCTCACGCATTTCCAGCCCGCAAGGGAGAACATCTCTATTATATTATCGATGTTCATGCTTACCCTCGCCTCCTTCTCCGCAAAGCTTCTCTTGAAGGATTTCTCTCCCAACGGAGTGAGGAAGTAGCATTTCATCCTGTTCTTGCGTATCTTCGCATCGCACGTTCCGAGGATACCGAGGGAAATGAGAGACTCGGCCCTCTTGCTGAACGTGCTTCCCGAGATTCCTATAGACCTGTAAATCTGGGATGAGTATGTCCCGATTCCCTGACCTATTGTCTCGATTATCCTCCAGTCAGAATTGCTCAGTTCGCGGTCAGGAATGTTTTTGCTCTCCTCTCTTATCTCATGTCCCGATTCCTCATGTCTCGATTCTGTCTCAATTTTCAGCTTTCCTTTCATGAATTCCGAGACATCCGCATCTGAGACAGAGCCCTTCTTCAGAGGGAATTTCATGAACTCCACCAGGAACGGGTCGTTGAATGGGGAGCCTCTCCTGAGCACGAAGCCCTGGCCCACAGGAATCTTCCTGAGATAGTTGCTCTCATCCTCGTATCTGAGACCGAGCATAGCGGACGCATCCTGTATGTCAGAGGAGTGTTTGGTGTCCAGCCCGAGGTTCATGTATATGTGCGTGGAGGTGTTCCCGAGCGCGGGATAGGAGACGAGGGAGGGATGCTGGTCTATGTAGACCACGCCGAGGCCGAGCTCACGCATCTCCCTGAACACGAGGTCCATCACGGTCTCCGAGCCGATCTTCTTCGCCTTCTCCCTGTTCAGGACGTGGTGCGCTTCCTCGAGTATCACTACGCCTGCGAGTTTTTCCCTCTCTCCCGAGGCTAGAAGCCAGTCCCTTATCCACTGAAGGGTTATCTCTATGAAGAAACTCTTGTCGTTGGTATCGAGAGCATCGAGTTCGAATATCGTAATCCTGCCCGGAGCGAACAGCTGGTCTGGACGGATTCCGGAGTCGCAGTCAAACACCTCGCCGAGCTCCCTGAAGCAAAGGCTCTCGAGGGGCCTTGCTGCTGTGGCTACCCAGTTCCTCTCCCTTACAGGAAGCTGGGTTGTTGCATACTGGTCGAGCCACTCCTTTATATCTTTCAGCCTCGGGGTATCTCTTCTTTCGTATATCTCGTCAAGGGCCTTGAGAATCACGTGCCTTCCTCCTCCGAGAAGCCAGTAGGCGTGGTCGAATATGGACGCGAACTCCTTCATCCACTGGGAAACGGGAGTTCCCTCAGGAGGAACGAGCGGGTTGAACCTGAAAGGGGAAACGTTCCTCCCGACAGTGAAGATGGAGACTCTCTCCTTCAGATGCGTGGAGAGGAGGTCTCTGTAGTTCCTCTTCGAGAAATCGAATATCACGACAGGCGTTCCCGAGGAGGATATGGCATCGGCAAGCCGGTAGGATATGTTGGTCTTCCCGTATCCAGATGAACCGAATATCGCGGTGTGCATGAGAAGGCTATCCTTCGGGATCGAAAAGGAAAACATTCTTTTCCTTCCGTAGAGAACGTTGCCGAGGACTATTTCCCCGCTCTCGGCGACCTCCCTCGGAGGCGGCTCGAGGAGGACGGAACCATGAAGTTCCCTGTTTGAGAACACCGCTGCCTTTACAGCATCCACCATCTCGAATATCCTCTTCCTGGTCTTCTCATCTCCGAGAAGGTAGGCCCTGTTCAGTCTTTCAGCGTTCTCCTTGCCGAGAACAGGGACGAGCTTCTTTATCTCGTCAGATATCATCCTTTCCTGCGGCTGTATCATGCTTTCCCTCCAAGCGAGGAGAACATCGAGCCTATCCTCTTCTCCACTTCGTACTGCTCGAGAAGTTCCCTGAGCTCGCTTCTTAGTTCTGTCATGTCCCTCCAGAAGTTCACGCTCTCTGTTCTCTTCTCCTTCCTGAGTATGGAGATGTCGAGCTTGAAGTTCCTTTTCTCGTCAACGTCTGATATCATGTTCACCATGGACTTCTTTTCTGCTATGTCCTCGTCTATGTCCCTTATCATGTCGTCATGAAGCCTCTTCCTCTCCTCCATCGCCTCTTTTGTCTCCTCGATCCTCTGCTTCAGGAACCCTATCCTGTCAAAGAGCGTTCCAAAGACTTCGGGCGTCTTCCTCTGGAGGGGTTTTATCTGTTCCTCCTCCATTCTGGGGGTTGCCTGCCTCGCGAGAACCCTTTCCTTTTCTGTCACCCTCTCTGTTTCAGGCTCCCTCTCGAAAGCCCTTGGAGAAACCGATTCTATCTCGCTCGACACGTATATCTCATCGTCCTCTATGAAATTCTTGTATTTCGGGTCTTTCATGCTCCCTCCTGTCTTCCGCTATCATGGAAACGCAAGACAGATTGTATTGTCACTATCTTGTGGTTACTATTTATAAATCTTTCGTTACGGAAGACGTCTTTCGTTGCATATGTCCTGATTTTGCCGCAAGGTTTTTTAATACCGATTCCCTTTGAATGTTATGGAAAGGCTTCTTGCTGCGCTGGCTGTTCTTGCGGTTGTTTCTTCGGGATGCGTGCAAAGCGGTTCTAACGGAAGCGGTTCAGAGCATCTGTTGGGATGCGATGGTTTTGAGAGGGGAGGGGTGTGCACGCAGCAGTACGACCCTGTGTGCGCCAGGATTGAGAAAGAAGGGAGCGTGGAGTGGAGGACGTTCCCCAACGCCTGCGTTGCGTGCACGAGCGAGGCGGACGGGAATGTGACAGGATACGTTCCCGGAGAGTGCGAAGGATGTTCCGGCGAGGGGGAATTCGCTGGCAGGAAGGAAGGATGCTGTCCGGGACTCGTTGCAATAGGGTGCGAGGCTTCAGACAAGAGCGGAGAGTGTCTCGAGTGCGGGAGCGGGTTCGTGTGCACGAGATGCGGAGACGGCGTGTGCGGACCGGGAGAGAACAAGTGCAACTGCGTGGACTGCCAGTGACATAGGTTAGCTCTTTTTCTTTCCGTAGAAGTAATCGGGAGCGGTCTCGCTCTCAATCAAGGCGTCGAGAAGCGAGTCCAGGTCTTTCCTGTGCCTTCTTACTATGTAGAAGAGGAAGCAGATAAGAAGGAGGGACACCATGCCGAGTTCTGCGAGGGTTATGAGCTTCCATGCGGAGTAGGCGAGGTAGGAGGCGAAGAGAAGGACGGCTGTGAAGATGACATAGGCATCCACTTGCCTTGAGGAGCGGAAGAACTCGTCTGCGAAGGTTTCCCTGTTCTCCGGATTGAGCATGGCGACCCTCCTCCTGTAGTAGGAGAAACTCAGCCATGGCCTGCTGGGAGAGGGATTCTTCCTTGATGGGGCGTGGAGATGCTTTTTGAGAGCATAAAAACAGTTTTTGGAGAGTCTTGCTGCGCGGAGTCTCGCCTTCCAGAGGGAATTGCAAAGCGGCTTTGCCCTGTCTTTCAGCTTCCGGAGCATTGTTATATTGTTGTGAACGCTTCAATAAATCGGTTACTTTTGTTCAGATTATCGTGGATTCTCCACTGTGCTCGAAGCACACCCTGCATTTTTCCAGCGAGGGGTACATCTTTCTGTGTATCTCGCAGGCCATTCCGGAGGATATCATGTATTTGCATATCCTGCAGAACTCGATGCCAAGGGATTCAGGGCTTATGGAGCCGGACGCTGCCCTGTCCGCTATGTTGTCTATCATTCCGGAGAGGTTCGGGTCTGAATCGAGGTAGGAGTTCCTGCGGCCGCGAAGCTCCCTTCTGTACTGGGATATCGCGGGTTGGGTTATCCCGAGCCGCTCAGCAGCTGCCTTCTGGGAGAAGCCGTGCTTTTCGACGAGCTTTCTTGCGAGCGCGGACCTAACTGCCGGAAGGACCTTCATTATCATTGCTTCGCAGACGGGTTTCATTTTATCTTTATATGGTTGGGGAGGGAGTTTATAAAAATAACATTGTTATTTATTCGTCCTTCATGTCCTTATAATCCTTCTCCTCGTACCTCTCAACAATTCTGGTCATATCGTCTTTCATGGACTCCTCTAACTTCTCAGCGTGCAGAGTCGAGAACCCCTTATTGTAGTCCTCCCCAAACACATTGGAGGTTTCCTGTGTTTCCAGACCCCCGGGACTTGCAGGGATGTCGATAAGCTCTTCTAGAAATTCATTCTTTACAGGAACGTTGGGTTTGTCGTCTGGAGGGTCTTCTCCGTTTCCGTTCTCTTCCTTTGCGATTTTGTATTGCATAATTGGTTGCACCTTCCCGGCGCCTGTTAGAATATTGGACGTTTATTTAATAAAATTAACGCTTACGAGAGAACCATTCTGAGAACGCCGTTCTTGAAGCTTTTCTCTGTGATTGACGTGTCCTGCGGTTTTGTGAGTATCTTGAAATATGCCTTGTCTCCGACCATTGCCTTCACCTCCACAGAACTTTCCAGCTCCTTGATTTCTATGTCCCTCTCGTCTTTCACCCCCGGAAGCTTCATCTCCACCACCACCCCAGAAGCGGTTCTTTTTATGTCCGTTTTGGGCTCCTCCGTAACCTTGGGTTGCCTGTGAGAGAGAGGAAGCCCTGGAGCCTCCCGTTTCTGGAACCGTCTCTCTCCCACCCCGAGCTTCTCAAGCTCCCTCGATATCTCCTTCCTGTCCACATCACCGAACGTCTTGACCGATATCTCCGGCTTGCTGTCTCCTTTCCTGACTATCCTTATCGAGAAGCCTGACCTCTTTATCTTAGGTTTCTCGCTGAAGAACGGTGATAGGTCAAGGGCTTCGAACCTCTTGTCGAAAAGCTTGTCCATCTCCTTCATTTCCCTGTTTATTCTCTCGAATATGTCCTCAAACACGTCATCAAACATGCTTCTGGAAAGAGGGTTCCCGCAGTTCGGGCAGAATCTCCACCCCTTCTCTACAGGGCTTCCGCATCTCTGGCAAAGCATAAGCGCACATTTATCAATAAAGATTCATTCTTATAAATGTATGGTTTCTCCTGCAAGGCTCTGCGTGACATGCAAGGGAGGCCGCTCCCTGTGCGGACAGAACCCCTGCCCCCTGCTCGCAAGAATAGCCGTAAAGCCAAAGGTTGAATCGTTCCCTCAGAACTTCTTCGGCAAGTCCCCGAACGTGTTCGTGGGAAGAGAAGGTTATCCTGACGTTAGGATAGGCCCTCTCGCGGCCATGGAGGAAAGAGAAGGCATCGATTCTCCTGACGCGTGGTTCGGGAGGCCTTACGGAGAGGTTATAGAGATGCGTTCCCTTCTCGTGAGGTCAAACCGGAGGGAGAACATATTCTCCAGATCCCGCGTAGCTGAGCAGGTGAGGGAGATAGCGATGTC
This sequence comes from Candidatus Aenigmatarchaeota archaeon, assembly GCA_015520105.1. Taxonomy (GTDB): domain Archaea; phylum Aenigmatarchaeota; class Aenigmatarchaeia; order QMZP01; family QMZP01; genus WAQT01. The sequence goes on along the minus strand of WAQT01000062.1, from coordinate 4,533 downwards.
TTCGGAACCGGTTGACATCGAGATCGGATTCGAAAAGAGGCCTGTGTTCAGATTGAGTTTCTCCGATGTCACGCAGCCCATGGGGCCGAGCGCGGGAATGAAGAGCATGAGGCTTGCAGAGAATCCCAAAATCCCAAGGGTTGTTGAGAGAGTGACGAGCGATGACCTGAAGGCTTCGGACGCGGGTTTCGAACTTTACAGGAAGGGCCTGGACGTGCACAGAATAACATCGATATTCTCTGCAGGAGTCATAGGAACCATGGAGAGGAGGAAGCTTGTCCCGACAAGGTATTCCATAACAGGCGTGGACGACATCATAGCGAAGAGGCTTTTGGAAGGGGTCAGGGACCATCCCTCAGTGAATGAGTTTCTTGTTTACGAGTCGGAGTATCTCGATAATCATTTCGTTATACTTCTGATGCCCGGTTCATGGGAGTTCGAGAACTTCGAGGCATGGGCCCCCGGCTCCTTCTGGTCTCGCTCCCTGAAGGACACCCAAATCATACGCGAGTATGAACCCTTCGGGGGCAGAACGAACTATGCGGAGAGTCAGGGAGGCGGTTATTACGCGTCAAGGATAGCCGTGGCTGAGGCGCTTGCTGGAATGAGGAGGCAGGCCCGGGTTGTGGTGTTCAGGGAGGTTTACGAGGGTTATGTGATACCCCTGGGAGTGTGGGTGGTGAGGGAGACAGCAAGAAGGGCGTTCAGGAACAGGCCCGAGAGATTCGCAACGCTTGGGGACGCTCTCAGTTATGCCGGCTCGAGAACAAGGATACCTCTGGAGGAGTACAGAAAGAGGAGCGTCATTCTCAGCCAGAAAAGGCTCTGGGATTTCTGAAAGAAGATTTATAAAGACCGCGTTCACTATTTTTACCTATGGTCAGACCGTCATTGAGGTCAAGGAGTTTCAGGAAGCTCAAAACAAGGCTCCCCGGTGGGGAGATGGTTGTCAGGTTCAGGAAGAAGAGGGATTCTCCCGCGAGATGTTCAGGATGCAGGGCAGAGCTTTCAGGCGTTCCGAGGGAGACGGATGCCCCGAAAACAAAGAAGAGGCCTGAGAGGCCTTTCGGAGGGATTCTCTGCCCGTCATGCTCAAGGAACCTCTTCAGGGAGAGGGCGAGAGCGATTTCCGCAGGAAGCGGTTAGTATAATGGAGGAGAACATGTTCGAGACAGGAAGGGTGTGCATGAAGATTGCCGGAAGGGAGGCAGGAAGTCTCTGCGTTGTTCTCAAAAAGATTGACGAGAACTTCGTTATTGTGACAGGGCCGAAGGAACTCACTGGTGTTAAAAGGAGAAGGTGCAACATAGACCATCTCGAGCCCCTGATGGAGAGGATAAAGATAAAACAGGACGCAGCGGATTCTGAGGTCGTGAAGGCTCTGGAGAAGGAAGGGGTTCTCGAAAGGCTCGGAGTAAAGGTTCCGGAGAAAGCTGGAAAGAAGAAGCCCGAGGCAAAGGAGAAGGAAAAAGAGAAACAGAAGGAAAAAACAAAGGCAACAGCAAAGGCAGGTAAGGAGAAGAAGGAAGCGAAGAAGCAGGAGGCGAAGGCTTCCAAAAAGCCGGCGAAGGACAAGGAAAAGAAGTAACTTCTGTGTTGTTTCTCGATATCATCTCTCAATGAACCTCTCATTGTAAAGGTTCCATGCCTTTATGAACTCCGCGTGGGGCCACGCGAGGGGAAGGCTTATGTAGGCGATGCCCTTCTTGTACATGGGATTCCTCATCGCGTTCCTTATCATCACAAGCCTGTCCTTTCTGAGTATCCCGGCCTCCCTGAAGTCGTGGACATACTCGAGGAACTCCTTCTTCGTGCTTATATGCTCGGGAAGGAGGTTATTGCGGGAAACCTTGAGTGTCCAGTCAAGAAGCCTTTCCGCCTTCTTCCTCTCTCCCAGACGTATGTAGTGGCTGCACAGCATGAGTGTGAAGTGCGGCCATGGGCCCCACCCTCCGTTGTTCCTTCCCTCATATTTTGGGTACCTGCAGAGCCCTCCGAGTTCCCTGTTCCAGAGCTCCCTCTCAATTCTCCTTATGCTTGATAGGATTTTATCGTTGCTGTCATCGAAGACGCCGAACTCCACAAGACCGAGTATGCCTGCGTCAGGGTCTATGTCCACGGAACTAGACTCCCTGAGTCTTATAACCTTCACGAAGCTTCCTGTCCTGGAGTTCCACATGTATTTATCTATGCCTTTTATTATGGTCTTGGATAGCTGCAACCACTCCCTTCTCTCCGTTCCAGCCTCCAGAGAGACTGCATGCGCCTGTTTCGCTGCAGCAGCGCACGCCGCGTTGGCCCAGATCTCAAGGCCCTCCTCCATCGGAGGAAATTCGTGAACCGAGTTGGGGGTGAACACAAGTCCCTTCTCATTGTATATGTTTTTCTCTATGTACCTCATCGCCCGGTTGACTGCATCTGCATGCCTTTTCCAGAAACCGTAGTCTCCGGAGGAGAGGACATATCTCGCAAGAGAATAGAGCGTCAGGGCTGTTCCGTCTATCTGGATGGGTTTGTAAGAAGCGTCCCTGCCGCGGACATCGACTCTCTGCGGAAACGCGCCGGAATCAAGCTGGGTCTTCATTATAAAATTCAATGCCTTCTTTGCTTCCACATAGAGGCCGGCTGAAAGGAATCCCAGAACGCATACTGCATTGTCCCTTGGATATATATACGGATATCTCTTTCCCTTCGGTGTGGCAAGGCACCCTCCATTCTTTGTCTGCACGCTGCGAAGCACCTTTATCGAGCTTCTATACAGCTCATCAGCCTTCTTCCTGTCAGTCATTCCGCTCCTCCTCATTTCAAGGAACCTATCTCCCTCAGAACAATCCTGTTCCATTCCGAGGGGCCGGATTTCAGCATGAACGGCCTGTCCACCCTTTTCAGCATGGGAATGTCGTTCTCCGAGTCTCCGAGGCCTATGGTTATTATTTTCCCGAACTTCCTTTTATAGAGGGATTTGAGGATATCAACAGCCTTTCCCTTGTCGTTATTCCCTGTTATGTGAGAGAACCTTCCTCCCCTGTCATATCTCAGACCCATCTTCTCTATTATCTTCTTTGCCTCGTTCACATGCTCCGGAGCCACGATGAAAGGTTCATCGTAATCCCTCAGCTTAGCCATCCTTGCCTTTCCCAGAGGAAGGTTGGCATTCTCTGATATCTCACTCTCCGTCATGTCGCCGAATCCGAGTATCGGTATTCCCCTCTTTCTTATCTCCCTGACCGCTTTTCTGAGCTTCTCGTAGCGGGTGCCTATCTCAACAACTATGTATTCATTCCTCTTCGCGGAGTGGGGTATCCTGAACGGGAAATAACCCTCGGGTATGAATATCCCGCCGCCGTTCTCCACTATGAGGGGCTCGTTTATGCCGATTTCCTTTGCGTAATGGTCGGATTCCGTGAATGTCTTGCTCGTGCAGAATACAAGCGGTATATTCCTTTTAATGACTTCATTCAGTGCCGGCAGGGCCTCTTCATACGAATAGGTCTGCTTGTCAAGAAGAGTGCCGTCCAGGTCTGTGAAAATAACGAGCTGCATGTATTGTATGTTTTGTTTCGCAAGAATAAAAACCAGCACTGCAGGCTGTCTTGTGGTCTGACTGCTCAGAGCGACCTGCTCGTCATTATGTTCTCCACGCTGCCTGTTCCGGGTATACTGTTGAGCTTCTCCTCAAGCTCCTCGAGAACCCCCGGCCCGTCCGGTATGACCTTTGTGAACTTCAGGGATTTCAGGCCGAATGCTATCGCTTCCTCCTCAAGCCTGTCCGGTCCGAGCGATTCAAGCGCTTTCCTGACTTCCTCGAACTTCTCCGGGGATTCCGGCATTATCCTGTAAACGCAGATGACTTCTCCCATACCTTTCGCCTTGTGACTTGCACTCTATATGACAATTACGGAGACGTGACGTGAAATCTTTGTGGTCACGTCCGCTTGGTTTTGCCTTGTGTTGCTCGGTTTTGACTATTTCAAATGATGGAACCATCACGGCCCTGTGAACCTGCACTGCTCGCATTTGTATGGATTCTCGAGAGTCCTGCAGCTGTCGCAGCGGATTATCTCGGTCTTCCCGCACTTCGGGCAGGGAAACCTCACCCACACGCTCTCGCTCTCTATTTTTCTCCCGCAGTTGGTGCAGTTCATACGCAACAATATGCGTGCAATGGTTTATAAAGTTAAGCAGCATCACCTTCTCCTGTTCCCAACTAACCTTTTACAGGAGCTTCGCTCGCGCTCGCTTCCACAAAAGGTTAATCAAAAGATTAACCTCTTGCACCAAGAGGGAGCTGCCGCAACAGCCTTTCGAGGTTTCCGCAAGATGGAAGCGATAAGCTCCCTCTTGATGCACCTTCTGGTGGGAGGAGGAGAAGGTGCTCCAAAGGATGTTGACCCAAACCTCTTGAAAAACAATAGGGGCGTGCATCAGCTTCCGTTGAGTTTTGCATGTTTTCCGTACACGCTTGTTTCCGTCAGGAAACTCCCTGCCGTCAGGCAGAGGATTGCGGAAGTGTAAACTCCCGTAAAAGGGTGT
>WAQT01000061.1 GCA_015520105.1 Candidatus Aenigmatarchaeota archaeon | reverse complement strand
TGTACAAGCGGGTTTGTGGCCAGTCTGTCTCCTGTATAGAACCTCCAGACAAGCTCTCCATTCAGGGAGATGCAGTAAAGGTGGCCATCATAGGAACAGAAATAGATTCTGTCGTTATCAATCACCGGGTCTGATAATAGCACGTTCCCTGTTTCGAATTCCCATATAGCGTTTCCTGTCTTTGCATTGACAGCATATATGTTTTTGTCCAGGCAGCAGAAATAGACAACTCCGTCATGAACGAGTGGCTTTGATATTATGCTGCCTCCGATGCCGATATCAAACACAGCCGGATATTCACTTTCCTGGACCATGTCCATTGTGAATGATATCTCCAGGCTGTTCATATGTGACGTATCCAGCGTTTCCTCAATACGTATGCTGTCTGTCTCTAATTCGCCAAAGAAGTGTTTTGTCATATTAGAAAGATAGCAGACAAGGAATAAAAGCATTAGCCGTATTTCCTCTTGCTTTTGTACGACTTGTCCAGCGGCGAGCTGTATGAGTTGGTTATTTCGTCTGACATGTACTTGGAGGACATTCCTGCACTATAGGCTGACACTGTAACTTCGTCCTTCTTTTTCTTCTGGCGTCCGGATGGGGATAAGGGCTCCTTCCATGTGATGCGGTGCATGCTGTGGCTGACCAGGCTTCCTACATCAATCGTGGCTGGCTGATAGATGCTTGTTCTGAATTTCCATCTCAGCCTTCCATTGATATCTATGGCATAAAGGTGTGAGTCATAGCACCCGACATAGAGGGTATCATCAGAGACACAGGATGACACAGCAGCACCGCCTGCACGGTATTTCCATATAACCCCGCCATTCCTGTTAAAGGCATAAACCCAGTTGTCGGCTGTTCCCACATAGAGCACCCGTTGTAATATACGTTAAAAAGCGGCATGTGGCCGAAGGTGAACTTCCAGCACAGCCTGCCATCAGAGGACAGCACATAGAGGTTCCTGTCCCTGGAGCCTATATATATCCTGTCACCATAGGACGCGATGAGCGCCACAGGTGGAAGGCTCATCCTGAACTTCCATGAAAGCTCACCGCTGTCCAGTTTCACTGCGTATACGTTCCTGTCAAATGAAGCGAAAACCGCATTTCCTTTGCACAGTGTTGTATCGTTTGATATGTAGCTTCCGGTTCTGAACTTCCACGCAAGGCTGCCGTCGGGGTTAAGGCAGTAAAGGTAGTTGTCTAAAGACCCGAAAACCACCCTGTCACCGAATGCCCTAATGTTTCCGGAAACTATATCTTGTGCCTGGAATGTCCAGAGGAGCTTCCCCTCAAGGCTGACCGCATACAGCTTTCCGTTCCTCGCACCGAAGTAAACTGCGCCTCCATGAACAGCAGGGCCTCCCTGACACATGCTTCCTATCTGGAACTTCCACACAAGCTCTCCGTTGTCCAAGGAGAGGCAGTAAAGGTTTCCGTCAAAGGATGTGAAGTACAGCCTGCTTCATGGATTATCGCCTTTGAGTATATAACACCACCTGTTATGAAGGACCACTTCTGTACTCCGTTCTTGGCATCGATGGCATAGAAATGCCTGTCGCATGCGCCAAAATAGAGGATTCCCTGATGAAGCACAGGCTCTGATATCACGCTTCCGCCGACTCCTATATCAAACACCACTGGGTATTCGCTCTCCCTTGCTACATCTATCATTAACTCTACGCGAAGGTCGTCTCTCTGCACCATATCAAGTGTCTCTTCAATCTTGATGGATTGCGCTTCTGGTTCCTCTAAAATGTATCTCATGTTATTCTTTTTTGGGATAGGAATAAAATGCTTTATTTACATGGATGTGCGAAGCGGCTACTAGATAAGAAGGTACATAGTAATTATGAGTGGTTTATTCTCTGTGAGCCCATTGCTATCTGAACTCCGCCTTTTTCCACTGCTCCGGCCTCTTTCCCTTCTTGAGGACCGCGCTGGAGAACATGCCCCACTCCTCCTCCGGCATCTCCAGCAAATCCTTCATCGGCTCGAACATGTGGTCGCGTATTATCTGGAACTGCCTCTCAAAGTCCCCGGATATCGGTCCCTTCAGTCCGTAATACTCCTCCGGAAGCTCGTCCGGGGGGATGTCTCTTTCCAGGTATCTCGCGCACAACCGGAGAACATCGATGCTCTGCTTGAACGGGTCGTCGCCCCCTCCCCTCTCGAATATCAGGTAAGCGTCCCTTTTCCTTCCGAGGCCGGTCTTCCTGAGCGTCCACAAGAGCCTGTATATCCTTTCGTCCCCGAGTTCGAGCGGAAGATGCGCATGCGACGGGTTCGGGGAGTTGGAGTGGACGGAAAGCGTGATCTCTCCAATGTCAGGACACTTCTTTGCCACGTCCTCCATCTCTGTCATCGGGTCGACTCCCTGCCCCGCAAGATGCTCGAAGTCCATGAGCATGAACACCCTGTCGTTCTTGAGTTTGTCCCTTATATCCTTCACAGCCACGTATATCTGCTTCGGATGCCACAATAAATGAAGCCCGGCGTGCGAAGGGTCCCTTGCGTCCGGGTTCTCTATAGCCACCAGAAGCTTCTTCGCGTTGTCGATAAGCCTTTCCTTCTCCTTCTGCGGCACGCCCATCGAGGGAATCTCCTTCTTTATCAGGTCGTTCTCCATCCACTTCATCAGCCTGAGCATGTGGCCCTCAAGAAACTTCGAAGCCACGACCGCATAGAAGAACTCCTTGAACCCCCTGTCGTTCTCCTCCTCTGCCTTCTCCCATGCCTTCTCGAGAGAGTATATGTCGTTCGGGTCGAGTTTATAAGGCTTCAGCTCCTCCTCATACATCTTCGACATGTCCTTCCACAGCCTGTCCTGACTGAAAAAGAGATGGTGAGCCATTATGTGGTAACCGTCCAGTATCCCAACCACTGCTCTGAGTTCCTCGGAGTCCCATTTCCCTCCCTTGTCCACGTCCTTGGATAGTTTCTGCTCGAGGAAGTTTATGAGAGTGTCCCTTCTCGCCTTTATTATCTCTGTCTGCGCATCGAGTTTTATCCTGTCTATCTCCTCATCAAGCTTCTCCTCCACCTTCGGGTCCCCTATTGAAGGAGCGGTGTTCCTCACCACTATCTGGTTCACGAAATCGTCTATAACCTCCTGTTCGCTGGGCTCCGGAAGCCCCCTTGCTCTCGCCTTCTTCTTGAATATCTCAGGAATTCCAAGCTTTCTCAGAACCCCGGGAACCTTCTCTTTGAGATGCCTCTTAAGTATGCTGTCTGTTATCTCCGATATCTTGAGGTTCAGCTCGCTGTTCTCGTCCCTGTTCAGTATATCGTTCGCGTACAGGTCGCCTCTCCTGTTCACGAACCACTTCCTGAGCTTAGCGTTCTCCTTCAGTATTCTTGAGATGAAGTGACCTTCATGGTCGCAGAACGACATCGTGAGCTTCCTTCCAGCGTATGTCATGAGTTCCAGCCAGATGTTCAGGCTTGCATGGAAATCCACATACCTGGCCCCGCAGTATATGGCGGACCTTATGGACTTCCTCATGTGGTCCTGCGCGTCCCTGTAGTCCGACCTCTCCGGTATCGCCATAGGTATTGTGAGCGAGCCGTGCAGCGTTATCTCAACTCCCTGCTTCCTTGCCATCTCCTGCATGACCTTTCCGTCAGTATAGGTTATCTCGTGAGGGACATCCATCGCTACCTCTATCACCCTCGCTCCCCTCGTGAGGCCGTAGCCGAGCTTCCTTATGGCTTCAGCTAACTCATCGCTCCTTGCTGCCGAATATATGCCTGACGTCACACCTACTTTGAATCCCATACCTTTCGCCCTGCGACTTCCAATCTATATGACAGTTACGGAGACGTGACGTGCAATTTTTGCGGTCACGTCCATTTCACCAACACTCTGCGACTTGCATCCTATGCGACAGTTACGGAGACTGCACGAGCAATCTGTCCGGTGCAGTCCAACTTGCTTTCACCCTCCGACTCGCACTCTTTTGCCTTTCCCACTATCACTCGGTTCAACATATTACTGCTGCCTGCCCAGTCGGTATTAGCAGCCCGTCTCTCCTGTGCAACAGTTACGGAGACGTGACGTGCAATCTTTGCGGTCACGTCCATTTCACCAACGCCTTGTCACTTCCAATCTATGACAGTTACGGAGACAAGACGCGCAACCAATGCGGTCTTGTCTAACTTTCAGGTTCAACATGCTGCGACTGCCTGTCCAATCTGTGTTAGCAGTCCAGCTTTCCTGTTCAACATTTCCGGAGATGCGACGCGAAATCCTTGCGGTCGCATCCAACTCACCTTCGCCTTGTCGCTTCCACTCCGACTTGCGAGTTTAATCCTTGCCTTGTCCATTATCCGTCTTGTTTTATCCTTCTCTCCCGAACATCCTGCCGCATCGCATACCGCTATTCGTAAACCTCGGCTGAGGCCTTTCCAACACCCATCGCGTCCTTTATGAATCCCGTTACCTCCCCGAATATGCCGCCGCTGGTGACAAGGAATACCTTCGTTATTCTCTCCTTGAAATCATTCTCATACGGCCCTGGCCTCAGGAAATACTTGGAGAAGGGTCTGAACACGCTCCTTATTCTCCTTCCTGCAGAGTTCAGAAAATCCGGAATCGCCTCCTTCAACCTTTTCTTTTCCGGAACCTTCTCTTTCCCTTCCTTCTCGAACTCCTCCTCCAGCTTCTTTATGTCCTTGCTCTCGTCGCTTATCCCTATAAGCTCGTCAATCTCCCTCTCAAACTTCTTCTCCCTTGCCCTCAGTTCCAGCAGAAGTATGAGAAGAGCGTTCTGAGAGAATATCCACGTAGTGAGCTTGTTGAACATCATGTCCTCTATCTCCCCTCCTCCGGGAGTCCGGATCACAGACCTCTGTATGTTGAAATCAAACAGGATATAGTATCTGTCATCCATCTGAACATTCCTCTCTCCGTGAGGCCCGGTCCAGCTCAGTTCGCTATTTATTATGCTCTCGACCTCATCATCAGATATCTCCACGCCATACTTCTCCTCTATCACTTCCTTATACTCCCTGACAAGCTCATCGTACGGTTCTATCTCCCTCCTCTTGTTGTCCCTGTAAGAGTCCGGCTTGTGCGGCTCCAGCTTCGGAAACGGCTTCCATGCCCATATCCTTATTGTCGTGAACATTGTTGCCTGACCGAACGCGGGCGGCATGTACGGATTCGAGAAGTTCGCGGACGTGCTTCTCTCCAGCGAATCGCTCATCATTTTATGCCTCGATACATACGGCCTCAGCCACTTCCTGTACTGCTCCACCGAAGCCTTCCTCGCCTTCATTATCGCCTCTATCCTTGCAAGCCTGCTCTTGAGTTCAGGGAGAAACATGTCTTTCCACTTTACAAAAAGCTCGTTCTTGGTTTTCAGAACCGTAGCCTCTGCCTTTGGAACGTCCAACGCTTCCTTTATTTCCTCCACGGTCTTCCATTCCTTTCCCTTGAACTCCTCGCTCCCCATCCTGATGAAATCTGTAATTATGGTGGGCCACCTTTTCGCCATCGATATAAGGGAGAAACCCTCCCCTGTGTAGGCGTCCACCCTGTCCACGAACAGAGACCTGAGGACATGACTGTCCTTCTTCCCCTTCTTGAAGTATTCCCATACCTCACTGTACCTCCTGTAATCGTGCGCTATGAGTTCGTAGTCCGTGACAGCCTGCGCAGCCGAGGCAAGCCCGGTCTTTATATGACCCTCAATCCTCTCCCTCTGGCCCACGAGCAGATTATAAACATCTGCATGTACAGGAGAGACATCAAGCGTCTCGTCCACCTTCTTTAACTTGTAGTCCTGCTTCGGCAGCCAGAACACGAGCGACCAGTAAAGCCCGGAGCACCCGCCTATGGGCGTGGTGTAGTCTATTATGATGTTCTGGTTCTCCGGCTTCATTATGAGCCATCTTCCAAGGTCTCCGGGACCTCCTATCTTGAGAACTTGGGAATCTATCAAATCGAGTATGAGCTTGTCCCCATGCTCTAGTATCACTTCCGCCTCTCCCATATTATCCCTCAGAGGAATATCAGCAAAGCCCCCATTACCATCATGAACATGCCGGCAAGCACGAACACCACGCTGAACGAGCCAGGCTGGTAGCTGTCCGGACCGGGCAGCACGAACGCTGCAAGAAACCCAAGCACTATCAGCACAATTCCGGCAACAATCCCTGCTATTCCAAACATAGTAATTAATATTTGATTGAATAAGAATAAAATAGTTGCCAGGACGCATATCGGTGGAAACATGGTTTTTGCAAGAAGCAAACTTCTGATGCAGGACAACTGCTTTGAGAAAGACCCCGGAGATGTCGAACTCAAATACGTCGGGCCGCACGTCTCCAAGCTCTACGATTTCCTTCATCATGTCATAAAGTCAGTCTTCAACATTCCCTCAAGCGCCATACAGGAGGAAAAATACAACTGGGGGAAAGGAGAGACAGAAAAATACAGCGTGAGCCTGATAACCCATAAGGACCTCGATATGTTCTCCTACATATACCTCAAGGTCTCTCTGAAAGCGAGCGGAAACGAGAAGATGGGAAACGCCACCATCGTTATAAAACCATACATGAGGACCGAGTATCCGCAGGACACGATATGGCAAAGGTCAATACTCTACGAGCTTCTGAGAACGCTCTGGCACAGGATGTTCTATGCCTCCAAGAGAGACCAGTACATGGAGGAGTGCAGGCACCTCACCTACATGATGCAGGACAAGCTGAGAGAGTATTTCAAACATCTCAGGAGCCTGGAAGAGTGAGGTGAACAATGAAAAAGTTCGAGATAGTTGATGACTGCCTCGCTCCAGCGCAGTTCATGTACGTCAGCTACTCCGGAGCAAGCCCCTTCGCCGTATATTCAAAGATAATGGGAATGCTCCAGCAGTTCTTCGAGATATCCTCTTCAGGCGTCTTTGAGGACAGATTCGATTGGGACGTATCCGGGAGCGAGGTCGGCTTTTATTCGAAAGTCAAGATAAGAAGGGATTTCGGAAAGTTCACAAACATGTTCGTCCAGATGCAGGTGAAGGGAAGCAGGAGAAAGGATACAAACAAGGGAAAATTCACGCTCCGCGTAAATGCGTGGCTTGAAACCAAATTCGAATATTCCAACCCCATCGTAAAGTCTCTCTGGTGGATATACAGCTACCTCTTCTATGACAAGGCAAGGAGAGGTCACATCGAGTTCTGCAGGAACAAGGTGATAGATTTCATCAACGAGATAAAGGAGCACTTCAACCTGAAGATTCCCGAAAGAGTGGAATGGAGGGAGAATGAATGACAGGGAAGTGATGAGCATTGAGTGCGCGGTGAAGGGATTCCTTACAGGCTCGCTCTTCGCCTCAGCCGCGCTCTCCGGTCTCGGCCCGATTATCCAGCCAGCCCTGTTTGCGATAGCCCTTCTTGCTTTCGTAGACTCAATCCTTCTCTTCGGCAGGGATGCGCACATACTCACTACAGTATTCTTTAACGTTCTCGGCATCTCCGCCTCCCTCCTCTTCCTCTCGCTCAGAATGCTCTCCCATTACACTGCGTTCACGATAATAATTCTCGCCATGGTATATCTCAGGAGGTTCTCAACTGCGATGCGCACTTAAATCTTTCCGTTTCTAAGAGTATATGCCGCTCAGAAACTATATCTTCGGAAAGTCCGCAAACATCCTTAAGAAGATTTATGTGAGGCCGGGGAGCCGGGCCTATAGGAGAAACTATTTCTCAGGAGAAGACAGGCGTATTCTTTTTCCAGAGAATGTTCTGAAAGAACTTGAGATTCCTGGAGAACACTCCGACCTTCCAGCTGTCCTGAACATATCCTTATCATTGTGCTCTTCTCGTGACTGCGCTGTTTATTTGGCAAGAGTAAGGGACATGGACAATCGCCTCATGAACGAGAGGGAATACGAAATCAGGGAGTTCCTGAGAGAGGAAGGAATGAAATACGTAAAGAGGTTGCTTGACCTTGAAAGTATAGGTTTCCTTGAATCATACGAATCCCTCATGAATCTCTTCGATATAGCGCTTGGAGCAGAGCATACAGACCTGATTACCCCGATGCCAGGCAGCGCGAGATATAAATACCCGTCGGAGCACTACCCATTCGCAGAGAATTCTCCTTCAGAGATTGCGGTGTGGTCCTTCTCCCAGGGCGCCGCGAGCATGCTGCATAGCAAGAACAAAAACGGCAAGAGGATGATGAAGGCCATGATAAAACGCTTCCCGTCATTCGTTATTATAGAATCAAAGGAAAGCTTTTTATGGAGCGATAGAGAACTCGAATTAACAATTTAATGTTTCTTTCCAAATCAGCTTCCATGAAAATGCGAGAACTCTTTCCGGGTGTGTGGAAATCCGGGACGAAGCTCTATACCGAGAATCTTGTTCCCGGAGAGAAGGTTTTCACAAAGAACATCGTGAAGCTGAAGGGAAGGGAATACAGGGAATGGGACCCGTACAGGTCAAAACCTGCTGCAGCTATAATGAAGGGAATAAAACACTTCCCTGTCCGGAAGGGCTCTTCTATCCTCTACCTGGGAATAGCCAACGGAACCACCGCCTCCTTCTTCTCCGATATCATAGGAAAAGGCGGAATCATATACGGAGTGGAGATATCCGAGCGTTCCATGAGGGACCTGAACCAGATAGCAGAGAGCAGGGGAAACATAGTCCCAATACTCGCAGACGCGAGAAAACCGGAAACCTACTCGTGGATAGAGCCGGTCGATCTGGTCTTCCAGGACGTCGCCACAAACGACCAGAGCGAAATTCTTATGCGAAACTGCGAGGCCTTCCTGAAGAGGGACGGCTTTGCTATGATAGCTATAAAGGCAAGAAGCATAGACGTCACGAAGAACCCGAGGGATATATACAAACAGGAAACCCGGAAGCTCTCACGGAGATTCGAAATCCTGGACAGGATAGAACTCGACCCATATGAGAAGGACCACCTTTTTCTGATTATAAGACCAAAGTGAATTACAATCTATTCTCTACCTCTTTGATAAGTTTTCTCATCGATTCAAGACATGAATATCTTCTCGCTTCGCTAATAAGACTTCTAACTTCTCCGATAGCGTCATAATTCCCTATATTTTTCCATCCATCAATATAGTGTAAAGACTCCTGCAGTTTGCCATAGATACTAATCATTCTATCAATTTCTTTTTTCTGACTAATAGATAATTCCATATTACGATTTCATGAATGCAAAGTTTTTAATTCTTTACGACCTCTTCCAGAAACCTTTTCCTGAACTTCAGCCAGCCGCTCACGATTCCGGCTGCTGCCTTCTCGTGACCTCCTCCCGAGCCAAGGCCCTTCACAGCCCTCTTCACTATCTCCCCGACGTTGTACCTTCCGGACTGGTTCCTCACAGAGACCTTCCATCCTTTTCCCGACCTCTTCCTTATCACCACAATTTTGTCAGGGTAGCGCTCGCTCAGCATGGTGGATATCACAGACGTGAGATTGAGTCTTGTCTCTATCCTGAAGAACACGACATCCCCCCTTGTTTCCTTCTTCTCCTCGAACTCCGATACTATGCTCCTTATCTCCTCGTCAACCGTCCTTCTCCACGACTTCAGTTTCCTTGACGCCATCAAATCCTCGAAGTGCTCGCACTGTTTCACTATCCTCAGCGCCTCACCGGCCCCCTTCAAACCTTTCAGAGTGACAGCAGAAGATATGAGTTTCGCCCCCTCCATTATCCTCGACTTCAGCGGGTTTCCCCTGAGCAGGTATGGATACTCCAGTCTGCACTCCTCCATCACATCTCCGCACTCCCTGAAACCGTAATCCCCGACTATCCCAATGCACGCCAGCCAGGACAACCGTTTCACATCAAAACCGAGCAGGAAAAGCGCCTTGTAAACCACGCACGCCGCCGGGATGTAGGCATCCTTCTTCCTGAACCTCGGGTTTATATGGAGAATCCCGTCCCGATTGAGATTCCACTCAGCTATGTGGTGGTCCACCACAACAATCTGTATTCCCTTCTCCTTCATCAAGAGAAGCTTCTCCCTCTCCTGGTCTGCAGGTATGTCCAGAAACACAAGAACCTGAGGCTCCCTTTCCGCAAGCTCCCTTACAAACACATCGTCCATCACAGGCCCCTTTCTGGGAACTGCCTCAAAACCAGAGAAAAACCTCAGAATGAGGGCTGCGGACGTTATGCCGTCCGGGTCGTTGTGGTAGAGAAGAATCCCCTTCCTCCTTCCTTCAAGAACCTTCTTCAGCAACCTCGCTTCCTTAAGAGTGATAACTCTTGCCATACCTTCTTTTAAATCAGCTTCTTATATATCTTCCGATGGACAGGAAAATCGGAGAGGTGGCGGTCAGGGCTGCCAGGGAGGCTATAGAGGCATGGGTCAGGGAGAGGAAAAGGGTAAGACCAAAGCTTCCGGAGTTCTTCAACCAGAAGCTTGGGGTGTTCGTCACAATAAAGACATATCCAGAAAAGAAGCTTCGAGGCTGCATCGGCTTCGTGGAATCCGATTTTCCCCTTTCAGAGGGTCTTGTGGAGGCCGCGATATTTGCGACAAGGGACCCGAGATTCCCTGAACTCCGGAAGGAGGAGCTTGACAGCATAGTGATAGAGGTCTCCATACTCACGAAACCCGAACCAATAAACACCGAAAATCCCGAGGAGCTTCCGGAGAGGATATCAATAGGTCGCGACGGTCTGATAGCGAGAAAATCCCTTTGCAGCGGCCTCCTCCTCCCCCAGGTCGCGGTAGAACACAAAATGGACGCAGAAACCTTCCTGAGCCACACCTGCCTTAAGGCCGGCCTCTCCCCTGACGAATGGAAGGACGGCTCCGTGAAGATATACAGATTCTCCGCAAAGGTCTTCGCAGAGGAAACCCCCCGCGGAAAGATAATCGAGGAAACCCGGAAAGAGGCATCAGAAACGAATTAAAACCTTTCCTGTGAATCTAAACAGGTGGGAGCATTCCAGGCAGTATAGAGGGCCTTGCAGAAGAGGTTTATCTCTCCAGAGAGCTGTACAGGTGCCTGTCAGGAGTTGAGGGAAGATTCAGGAGGCTGAGCGAAAAGGAAGCTGCAGCCCTCTACGACATGATGGGAAAGAGAAAGAAGATAGATACAGACAGAATTCTGGCGCGAAAGACAAGAACAAACAGAGGCGCTATAAACATATCAGGAGAGGTCCTGAACGAGTTCATAAAAAGGCATCCTGAATACAAAGACGAATTGAGCGAGATAAGGCATGAGGTCTCGGAGAGGAGCGTAAAAGCTTTAAGTTTTACAGGAGTGAAGGGGTTTGATGATAGCGACTACATCTCTGTCATACAGGACGTTCTTGGGATAAACAAAACAGCTGCAAGAAGGATGTATAAGACGATATCAGAGTCCTGCGAAAAGCTCGGAGAACCAATGGAGGAATATCTCATAAAAATATAGAAGAACACGCAAACCTATAGTATCCTGAATCCCCTTGCGGGCCTTATCCCCTCATTCACTATCTCAAACTTCACCTCCCCTCCCTCCGGAATAAACCTGTGCTTCGTTATTATCGCCTTCCTCTCAGACATCCTTCCGGTCCTCTCTATCTTTACCATAGCCTTTGACCAGTACTTTATGGACTCCCCTCCTATGACCTCGTCCTCCCCTGTCTCCCAGTTCGAGAAGATGTGGGAAGTCACTATCACAGGCATGTTCCTCTCCCTCGCTGCGCTGGAGAGGACTGACATCTGCTTCGACAACTCCCTGTTCGCCTCCATGAGCTGCGCACTCTGACCCTTCCCGTTCTTTTCGGCGTACTCCAGACGGTAGAGGGCTACCATGGAATCCACAATAATCATATCGTAATCCCCCTTTGAGACTGTCCTGATTATCCTTCCCTGTTCCCCGAAATCCCTGGGTTCGAAAATCCTTATCCTCTCAAGAAGCAACTCCACGTTCCTCTCTATCTGTTTTACTCTCTCCACGGAGAAACCTCCCTCAGTGTCTATGTAAGCGACAGTTCCCCCGCTCCTCGCGCACTCAAGCGCTGCGAGCAGGCAGATGTTGGTCTTCCCTGCCCCCGGCTCTCCGTAGAAGTTCGTCACGGCCTTCCTCTCCAGACCTATCATGAGCGCGTCAAGGGGCCTCGGAAGCTTCACAAAACCCTCCTTCATGGTTGACTATTGCTTTCTTGTTTTTTAAGCGATGCGCACAAAAATATCACATGGACATCCACGCCCGCCTCGAGCTGATAAAACAGGTAGGGGAGGAAATAGTGACAGAGGAAGAGCTCCGCCAGCTCCTCGAAACAAAAAGAAGGCCTGTCGCCTACGACGGCTTCGAACCCTCGGGGCAGGTCCACATAGCGCAGGGAATACTCCGCGCGATAAACATAAACAAGATGCTCAATGCCGGATGCAGGTTCAGGATGCTCGTGGCTGACTGGTTCGCGTGGATGAACAACAAGATGGGAGGAGACCTCGAGGCGATACGCAAGACAGGGGAATACATGATAGAGGTGTGGAAGGCCTGCGGCCTCGACACGAGAAAGATAGAGTTCGTGTGGACGAGCAGGGATGTCATCCCGGACAGTGAATACTGGAAGAAGGTGATAAGCATAGCGAGAACCTCCACCCTGAAGAGGGTGGTGAGATGCTCCCAGATAATGGGAAGGAAGGAGAGCGAGGTCCTCCAGGCGGCCCAGATATTTTATCCATGCATGCAGGCTGCCGACATCTTCCACCTCGGCGCGGACATCACGCAGCTCGGAATGGACCAGAGGAAGGTCAACATGCTCGCGAGGGAGGTCGGGCCGAAGCTCGGCTTCTGGAAACCCGTGGTGGTCTCCCATCACATGCTCATGGGCCTTCTCCACCCCCCGCCCGG
>WAQT01000060.1 GCA_015520105.1 Candidatus Aenigmatarchaeota archaeon | reverse complement strand
TATAATCTCCTTCATCACAGGAGTTCTCGAGAACCTTCCCGAAATCCTCTTTTACATCCAGTCCCTTACATTCCTCTTTCTTATTCTATTCTTCGGCAGGCTCTCTATCACTGGATACAGGTCCTACATCCCGGCGGGGCTGAGGCTTTCCCTGAAACCCGCGCTTGGTTTTATTTCTCTTCTGGCAGCCTTCTTCCTTTCTTCTCTTCTGACAGCAGACCTCTTCCTGCCCGGAATGGACGCGCTTCAGATAGACACTGTCGGCGCGGGAATCGCGACATCCCTTCTCCTCATGCTCTCGATGTTCCTGATATCCAGAAACATCCCTAACACGAGTGGCGTACAGAAGGCTATCGAGAGCTTAAGTTCGAGACTGGAGAGGGCAAGGAAATCGAAGAACTCCATTCTCAATCCCACAGCTCTCGCGGGCCTCGTCATCATTCTCGCTCTTGCCGCAACATCCTTTTTCACGTTCCCCGGTTACCCAAATCTCGCTGATAAAATCTACTCCGAGATGGGAACCACTCCGGAGGAGATAGACTCCCTCCTCTCTCTGGCCAGCAACGTTCCGGGAGTCCGGTCAGGCGCTTCCGGAGCCATATCCATAGCAGCCGTTGCTAACAGACTTCTGCCAGCACTTCTTCCTGTTGTCCAGAACATTGCATACATCTTCCTTTCTCTTGGACTGTTCGGCTGGGTGGCGACCCTCGGCCTCAGGACGCGCCTTCCAAGAAGCCAGAGGGCACTGCTTCGCGCTGCTTCCGGATTCTTCTCCCTTTTTGTCGGAATATCCCTGTCGCAATACATAACGTTCAGCAGCAACCCCTACACAGAAGCAGTGCTTGAGATAATGCAGTTCCACGTAATAGCAGGAGGCCTCCTTGCTTCTGTAGTCACCGGCATCGCAATATTCCTCATCTCCCTGAACCTCTTCAGCATTCCGGGACTGGAGGCAGAAATCGAGAAACTCAGAAGAAAGCTCGATTCAGCCAGAAGCATGCAAAAGAATGGGAGCGCTTTCAAGAGACCAAGCATGATAGCAGGGCTGTCAATCCTTATCATAATGATGCTCCTTGCTCTCCCCGGTCTCGGAAGCGTTCCTGACATCTCCTCGAGCATGGACAACGCCTTTGTCGAGATGGGAATGTCAAGGCAGGAGATTATCTCGCAGCTCAAGACCTTCCAGTCTCAGGCATCCCTTGTGGACAGCTATCTTAACCAGTCAGGCCTTCCTGAAGGATGCCCCAGCCTTGCGGACGTTTTCCTTGCGAACAGCCAGGACATACTCTCGGGAAAGCTCACTACATATGTGGGCCAGGAAGCGAAGAGCGTTATGGAATCCGGCTCGGGAGAGAATATAAGCGCGATGTTCGTTCTCGACTACGAAAACCAGAAGGTTGTGATAGGCTACACCGAGACAGGAAGGATATGCTCCACCGTATCCGGAGTGTTCTGCGAGTGCCTTGATATAAACGAACTCTCCGGAAGCGCGGGCCTCTTCGCAAACAGCCAATAAGACAAAGGTAGCGGCGGCATGTTCAGTGGCCGTGCTCCTCACCGCTCCTGCTCAGCCTCTTGTGCCTCTCCCTGACGACATCGGGAACCTTCATTCCCCTCTTCGTCATGTAATCGTATAATGCCTCGTTGAGAGCGTCTATTGCAAGCACAGAGCAGTGGACTTTCTGCGGAGGAAGCTCGCCGAGTTCCTTTATCACGTCGTCCTTCGTGAGCTTAATCGCGTCCTCAACAGGCATGCCCTTCACAATCTCTGTTATCACAGAGCTTGTCGCTATGGCCGAGGCGCATCCGAATGTCTGGAACTTCACGTCCTTTATGAAGTCCTTCCCGTTCCTGCTTTCCACCTTTATGTAGAGATGCATGACATCCCCGCAGACCGGATTTCCGACCTTGCCTATACCGTCCGCTTCCTCTATCACTCCCATGTTTTTGGGATTCCTGAAATGCTCCATCACTTTTTCCGTGTACATATCCATCGCCTTGTTACTTGCATTCTACGCCACAATTACGGAGACTGCACGGGCAATCTGTCCGGTGCAGTCCAACTCACCTCCGCCTTGTGTGACTTGAAATCTATACCACCAGTTACGGAGACGCGACGAGCATTCTATGCGGTCGTGTCCATTTCCTTTCGACTTCCGACTTGAAACCTGTTCGACATTGCCGGAGATGCGACATTAAATCCTTGCGGTCGCATCCAACTCACTTTCGCCTTATGACTTCAACTACGACTTTCCTACTATCATCTTTCGCCTTGTCACTCCCATCCTATGCGACACTGACGGAGACAAGACGTGCAATCAATACGGTCTTGTCCAACTTTCTGGTTCAACATATTGCGACTGCCTGTTCATCCTGCGTTAGCAGTCCAGTTCTCCTGCTTTCAGTTCCTGTATCCCTTCTTGAAAGGGCTTATCTCCCTGAGGTCCTTCACGATGCCCGGAAGAACCTCAAGAACCCTTTCCACGTCCTCCTTCGTGTTGTAACGCCCCATGCTCAGCCTGAGCGACCCGTGCGCCTCTTCATGCCTCAACCCAAGCGCGAGGAGCACGTGCGAGGGCTCCAGACTCTTGGTTGAGCAGGCCGAACCAGTGGATGCGGCTATGCCTTCCATGTCAAGCCTGAGAACGAGGGACTCCCCCTCTATGAAATCGAACCTGAAATGAGCGTTCCCGGGAAGCCTCTTCTCCGGATGGCCGTTCAAATGGCTTCTCTCAATCCCAAGCACGCCCTTCACCATCTCCTTCCTCAGTTTCTCAAGCCTCGAAGCCTCGCTCTCCATGACCTTCATCGATATCTCCGCAGCCTTCCCGAATCCCACTATTCCGGCAACATTCTCTGTTCCCGCCCTCTTCCTGAACTCATGGGAGCCTCCGTAAAGAAGCGGTTCCATCCTGACGCCGCTCCTTACGTAAAGGGCCCCCACCCCCTTGGGACCGTATATCTTGTGCGAACTCATGGAGAGGAGGTCTATGTTCATCCTATCCACGTCTATCCCGACTTTGCCGAAGCTCTGCACAGCGTCCGTATGGAAATACACTCCCTTCTCCCTGCATATCCTCCCTACCTCCCCTATTGGTTCCAGGGTTCCAATCTCGTTGTTCGCGTGCATCACCGAAACGAGAACAGTATCCTTCCGTATCGCTCCCTCCACACTCTCCGGCTTCACGATTCCAAACTTGTCTACATCAAGATAGGTAACCTCAAACCCCCTTGACTCAAGAAACTTGCAGGTATTCAGGACAGCATGATGCTCTATCTTGGTCGTGATTATGTGCTTCCCTTTCTCCCTGTTCGCCATCGCGACTCCCACAATCGCGGTGTTGTCACTCTCAGTCCCTCCTGACGTAAAGATTATTTCCCTCTCCTCGGCTCCTATAACCTTTGCAACCCTCTTTCTCGCCGCATCCAGACCAAGCTTTGCCTCCCTTCCGAAGGAGTGAAGAGAAGAAGCGTTTCCGAACCTCTCGCTGAAGTATGGAAGCATCTCCTCAAGAACCTCCTTCGCGACCGGAGTGGTCGCTGAATTGTCCATGTACACTCTTCTCATCTCACTCACCCATGCATATTCTGCAACCCTTCGGAACGCTTGACAGGCTTGTGTGTATCCTGCACAGTGTCCTGTCCTTTCTGCACATCACACTTATCCTGTGAATCTCCTCCACCGGATTACATCCCTTCATTATTCTCTCCGCCGACTTTCCAATCTCTTTCAGAACGTCTTCGCTGAACCTCACGCCCTTCGCCCTCTTGGACTTCATGTATTGAGAGACAGCCGCTGGAGTCACACCCAGAAGCGAGGCGACATCCTTCTGCCTCGCTCCCTTACCAATCATGCGGAGGGCGAGCTCCCTCCTTATGGCAGGAAGAAGATACCATACCTCCACCTCCTGCGGCATATCCATAGGATTAACAATAGTTAATCACATATTTAAAGGTAACGGCACAATATAGAAATAGGGATAATAAATGAACCTTCCCTATTTTGGCAGGGAAAACAAATATTTCAGGTCGATAGATGAATGCTGTATTGACGATGGAGAAGAGTTCCCTCTCGATGTTGTTTGTTCTGAAGGAAACAAAGAAATAACAAAAACCTATACCGTAAGAAGGAGAGGGGATGTTGTTGAGATAGAGAACGGAGATTCCAAGGATATTCTTCCTTATTTCACGGCAACGTTGTCCTCTCTGTTCGAGTACGTTCGTGAAATAGCCAGATTCGATTAATCCCGACCATCTTTTCAATATTTAAGTGTTCGCCTCAATTATTAAGCATGGACGTCAGGTCGGACATCTCCGGATTCCACAGAATGGGCATAAAGGAGAGGCTCGAGAAACTCAAGGAGTTTGGCCTCTCCCCGGAGGACGCGGAAACACTCGCGAAGGAGGGAAACCTGCCACTTGAAACAGCGGACAGGATGATAGAGAACGTAGTGGGAACGTTTCCCTTCCCTCTCGGAATAGCCACGAACTTCCTGATAAACGGAAGAGATTACCTCATCCCAATGGCGATAGAGGAGCCCTCAGTAGTCGCTGCGGCCTCCTATGCAGCGAAGCTCGCGAGGCCCGGAGGAGGCTTTGCTGCATCTTCGGACGAGCCTGTGATGATAGGCCAGATACAGCTTGTCGGAGTCCCGGACATGGATAAGGCAAAGTCCGGAATCCTTTCAAAAAAGGAGGAGATTCTCGACGCCTGCAACAGAAGGGACTCCACGCTCGTGAAGTTCGGAGGCGGAGCAAGGGACATTGAGCTCAGGGAACTGCAGACGAAAAAGGGAACGATGCTGATAGTTCATCTCCTTGTGGACGTTCGGGACGCCATGGGAGCGAACGCTGTGAACACAATGGCTGAGACGGTCACGCCCCTTCTCGAAAGCGTCTCTGGAGGAAAGGCGAGACTGAGGATAATATCCAACCTCGCCGACCGCAGGCTTGCGAGAGCAAGGGCTGTGTGGACAAAGGAAGCCCTGGAAGAGTCCACGAAAGGGAAGATGAAGGGGGAAGAAGTTGTGGACGCCATGCTTGAGGCCTACGCATTCGCTGAGTCGGACCCATACAGGTGCACCACTCACAACAAGGGAATAATGAACGGGATAGACGCTGTCACGATAGCTACGGGAAACGATTTCAGGGCTGTTGAGGCAGGGGCGCACTCCTATGCCTGCAGGAACGGCGAGTACAAGCCCCTCACAAAATATTATAAGGACGAGAAAGGGAACCTGGTGGGAGAGATAGAGCTTCCGCTTGCAGTCGCTACAGTGGGCGGAGCCACAAGGACAAATCCCATCGCAAGAATATCCCTCAGCATTCTCGGAGCGAAGACCAGCAAGGAGCTTGCAGAGGTAATCGCATCTGTGGGCCTTGCCCAGAACTTCGCCGCCCTGAGAGCGCTGGCAACAGAGGGCATACAAAAGGGCCATATGCGTCTCCATGCAAAGAACATAGCAGTGACAGCAGGAGCCACTGGAGAGAAGATAGACAGGGTGGCGGCAAAGATGATAGAGGAAGGGAACATCTCTGTCTCGCGGGCAAAGGAGATTCTTGAAAGCGGAGATTTATGACAGCCGATAACTTAAAATAAAACGCAACGGATTAACAATATGTCCATATTCCGAGCGTACGACATCCGCGGCATTCATGGAAGGGATATAGACTCCGGGGTTATGGAAGACGTTGGAAGAGCATTCTCTTCTTTCCGGAAAGGAACTCTTGTTCTCGGAAGGGATGTCAGGCTGCACAGCAAAGAGATGTCACGCTCCTTCGCCAATGGCGCCCTGTCTGCCGGGGCAGATGTCATTGACATAGGAGAGGTTCCTCTAGGAGCAGGCATGTTCTATGCATGGAAAAGGAAACTCCCCTACGCCTACATAACCGCCTCCCATCTTCCCAAGGAATGGACAGGAGCGAAGTTCTTTCATCCCGACGGAACAGGATTCCTTGAGAAGGAAATAGAGTCCATAGGAAAGATATACGAAGAAAAAACCTTCGCCCGGGGAAAGGGCAGGAGAACCGAAGTGAAGAACAGAACAGTTCTTAACAAATACAAAGACTATCTCCTCTCCAGAATAGAACCGAAGGCCAGCGCACGCATAGTCCTTGATTGCGGCAACGGTGCTGCAGGCCTGATTGCAGGAGACCTGTTCCGGGAGGCAGGATTCTCGGTTGAGATGCTTTTCGAGGAACCTGACGGAAGCTTCCCGAACCGCTCTCCTGACAACAAAGAAGATCCTCTCACCGAGCTGAGAAGGAGAAGCAAAAATGCGGACTTCGGCATATCCTATGACGGAGACGGAGACAGGATGTTCATGGTGGACGATAAAGGGAACAAAATCCCTCCAGAGCATGTTGCCTACATTATCCTTGAGGACCTCCTTAAGAAGGAGAAAGGCCCTGTAGTTGCGAATGTCGAAGTCACGAGGGCGATAGACGATATAGCGAGAAGGTTCTCCAGGAGGGTTGTGAGAATAAGGGTCGGCCACACCTTCCTGATGGACGCCGTCCTTAAAAACAAGGCCTGCTTCGGGCTTGAAAGCTCTGGCCACTTTGTGGTTCCAAGCCTCCTTCCTTTCGATGACAGCCTTGCCATATCCCTTTACGCCGCATCAGTGATAGCCTCTTCTGGCAAACCCCTCTCGGACATTCTGAACGGAATCCCGAACTATCCGTTCAGAAGGATAAGCATCAAATGCAGCGAGGCCGCAAAGGGAAAAGTGATGTCCTCCCTCAGGGAAAGGCTTTCCAAAGAGCATGACATAAACGACATGGACGGAATAAGGATAGAGCTTCAGGAAGGCTGGGTCCTCATACGGCCTTCCAACACAGAGCCTGTGATAAGGCTGAGCATCGAGGCAGATACAGAGGGAAACCTCAACAACATAAGCAAGAGATTCGAGGATATCGTGAGGGATGAGATAGAGAACGCAAACTCCCTGCACGGCAAGAAGGCATAAACTTATATATACATATCCACAGGATAATCCTATGGAGCTGAAATCCGTATCAAAGGGAAAGGACAGTCTTAAGATAGAGGTTACAGGAGAGAGCCACACCTTTCTCAACCTGCTCAGGGAGAAGGCATGGCAGTCCGGATGCGACCAGGCATCCTACTCCATACAGCATCCCTACATGTCCAACCCGGTGATAAAGATAAAAGCAAAGAACCCGGTCAAGGTTCTTGCAGACTCCTGCCAGAAGATAATAGACGAGTGCAGGGACTTCTCGACCCAGTTCTCCAGAGTCGCAGGCAAATGATTCCCAGCCAATTCAGAATTCCAAATAGTTTTTTATACCGCATATACAATATCATGGTGTGTTCTCAATGAAATCCAGACCCGGGCTTTCAGAGTTCATAAGGAACAACTGGCACCTTATACTGTTATTCTTCATATTCGTGACAGGCTTCTGGCTGCGCTCCTTTCCGGCAAGATTCAACGAGATACAGGCATTAGACCCTTTCTACTTCTACAGGACCAGCGAATACGTCCTGACGCACAACTGGCAGCTCTTTGACTATGACATACTCCGGGCATACCCGGAAGGCAACAACCCCTGGATGACCGAGTATCTGGTTCCCATATTCATGCCTCCTATCGTTTATGCGCTCGGAGGCGGATGGGGGCTCTCCTACTATCAATTCGCTCTTCTCTGGCCCGCCGCGATGGGAGCCCTTGCCTGCGTTGCTATGTATCTCCTCGCAAGCGAACTGTTCAGAAGCAGGCTGTCCGGCCTCTTTTCCGCATTCTTCCTTGCGGTCGCCCCGTCCTTCATAACCAGAAGCTCCGCAGGCTTTCTCGAGAAGGAGCCGATTGCGGGCGTGTTCATAATACTCAGCCTCTATCTCATGATAAAATCCTTCAGAAGCAAGGGAAAGCAATCCCTTCTGTTCGGTATTCTTGGCGGCCTTTCGGTGTGCACCGCGGCAGCCACATGGGGAGGAATGCGCTACATATTCCTTCTCTACGGCGCTTTTCTCGGCATAGCCTTCCTCTCGTACAGCGCTCTCGTGGTTTTCGATTATCTCTTTTCTGGCTTTTCCAAACCCCTCAAGAGATTCGAGAAATTCCTCGGATTTGATATGGTAAAGGCATACGGCCTCACAGTGATTCTCGGATACCTTCTCTCAAACCTCTTTCAGGTACATGCCGCCAGCTTCGGCTCGCTCTACGCAGTCCTCCCTCTGCTGTCGTGGCTGATACTGCTTGCAAAGAACCTTGCGCAGAGGTTTGGAATAGTAAAGGAAGACAACATCCGCTACTTCATACCCGGAACCCTTCTCTTCATCCTTCTTTCCGTGGTTGTTGCATCCATGTTCTCGGACTACGTGTACAACATATCCAGCCAGTTCATGGACATACTCACGTTCCACAAGGACGTTGTGTTCAGCACCGTGGCTGAGAACGCTCCCGGAAACTGGAACAACATAGCGTCAATGACCAGCAACAGCTTCGCTCCGAAATTTCCTGTTCTTGGAGGACTGATAGGATACTATGCTCCCTATGTTTCCTTATGGGTTTTCATGTGGCTTGGCATAATCCTTATAATCTACAGGCTTGCAAGGACGCTTGACGTCCTCCTCTTCATCCCTCTTGTCTGGATACTCGCTGCATTCTGGGGTGTGTTCTATTACATACGGCTGCTTTTCCTTCTTGGACCTCCAGTATGCCTTATAGGAGGCTTCGCTGCCTCCTGGCTCTTTGCGCGCAGGTCAAGGCTTGGAATAACGGACAGGATAAGGAAGGTGATGATAAAGGAGAGAGTGAACGCCATGTCATTCCTTCTTGTTGTGCTGGCGTTCCTGATAATCCTCGCAAATGTGGCAAACGGGTACGTGTACTCCCTCGGAATCGGGCCCTCGATATGCTTCCCTAAACAGAAAGGACCGAGCCCTTTCGATGTAGAGCCCTGCATAACCTTCGACAAGGACGGAAATCCGGTATTTGCCAAGAACCAGCCATGGTACGATGCCATAAAGTTTATGCACGACTACGGCTACAACGAGTCAAACGGTATAAAGTATCCGCCAGTGGTTATAACATGGTGGGACTTCGGCTACTGGTTCCAGACCCGCGGCGGCATAGCTACAGTCGCTGATGGAGGGTCTGCAGGAGACAGGACAAAGCTTGCGCACTGGTTTGCTGACAACGTGAGCAACTGGTACGAATGGGAGGATTATCTCAAGCACCACAAGGTTGATTTCATATTAATGGACTACACTCTCCCCGGGAAGTACGGAGCGATATCAAAGATAGCGTCAGGAGGAGAGCACATATACGGCTTCATACAGTTCCAGCAGAAGGGGGTCCAGCCCAACGGAAACAAGACCATAGCGATATTCGGAGCAGGCCAGTACGAACTCTGGATTCCCATGGAGGGGCAGTCTGTCTCCGGGACCCCAATGCTTCTCGCGCAGCAGGGAGGCCAGTATCTCTCCAAGCAGTACATAAACAAGGTGTGCACGCCCTCAGGTGTGGTACAGGTAGGAAACGAGGCCAACTCCGTTCCCGGATGCATAGCGATGACAAAACTTGGAATCTTCTACATCCCTCCGGAGACCATGGACACGATATTCGTGGACCTCATGTTCATGGACGGAGCGAGGCTCCCTGTAAAGAAGCTCTACGACTCCGGCTATGTCATCATATACAGGCCGGTGTACAGGGAGACCGGCGAAGCCGGCTAAAAACATACCATCTTATCGGTTTTCAGTCCTGACTCCTTTCTTATAAGCAAACGCAAACAGAAGAAGCACAATCCCAAGAGCGGCCCACTGCACAATCTCATCGCTCACAAAAGGCGTTTCCCCGCCAGAGAGGAAAAGAAGGACGAGAGCCGCAACAACGACAAGAAGGGTGTAGTCCGGTTTCCTGTCCTTTCCCCTGAAGGGGGAGGCAAGAAACGCGATGAAGAACACAGCAACAAAGAGTATTACTGCATAAGGAAGGACTGAGTTCACAAAGGCCGCGCTCTCCGGATTCGAGGCAGCGACCACGCCGAGAACCAGGGCCACGAGAGTGTTCACCCTCTTGTTTTTGAAAACCCCAGAGACCTCGAGGGCCCCGAACACCACAGCAAACACGAAGAAGAACGGAATGAGGAAATCCAGATACATGCTTATATTTCGCTCTTAACAAATAAAAGCGTGCCTGATTTTGACAGCCGAATATCTTCCGGAAGCCAAAAACAGGCATGCGCAAAACATACACTCCAGTATAGAAAACTATTTAAATACTATTATGTCACTATCTATAAGTGACAAAAGGTGATTTTATGCCAGAAGCAGTCCGTCCGGAAGAGCTTTACAGGGAAGATGTGTTTATTGATTTAAATAGCAAACCCGGAAACGCCTACTCTGCAAAGGATATAGAGAAACTCAAAGCATACGACGCTTTCCTTCTCGAACAGGGAATGGGCGAGATATACGCTGACATCCTCAGGATAGCAAGAGGAGAGAAGCCCTACAGGACCGAGAAGGACCTCAGGGACAGGGAAACCGGAAAGAAGCTTGACGGCCGCGCAGACATGCGCTACACAGAAGACGGGGTTTATGAGTATGATATATTTCTTGACAGCGATATAGAGGAAGACGATGGAAAGAAAATTTCTACGTATGTCCATGAAAGGATTCACACCCTGCTTCCTGAGGAGAGCGACGAATCTCTCATAGAGAGTCTCACAGGAACAGCTCTCCTCTACCTGAGCGCATCGGACGACGAGGCAGGAGAGCTTGCAAGAAAGGGGTACCGGTCCTACATGGAGAGGCAGGCCCTCTTAGGAACAGATTACATCGTTGCTTCCGAATCTCCCGGATATCCAATCTCCAGGTTCCAGGAATCCAATTCTCCTAGCAACAGTGACAGGACAGACGTAGCGATAGAGATTGCAGGAGATATAGGGAACAAGGCCGAAGGACTTCTTTCCTGGCTCTGGAAAAACACGGCAGGAAAGTTTCTCAAGAATTACGCGGGAGTGGACGCTGACATAAACCCCGGGCTTTCAAAATACATAGCTGACAAGGCCAGAAAGATGCGCCAGCTTGACAGAAACGAGTAGTTCTAACACTTAATCTATCAGCATCCCATCCAGATTTTAACAGCGCCCACAAGGTCCTTCAGGGAGACATCTCCTCCAGAGAGCCACAAATCTATAAACGACGCCAGCTCCCCGGAATCCACGCACCCGTCCATCGAGGAGTCCGCCCTGTGCGCGAGCGAAACCTCTGTCCAGAGCGAGGGCCTCTGCCAGGGCCACTCGTGGTTATAGACGTACTTCACCCCTCCCT
>WAQT01000059.1 GCA_015520105.1 Candidatus Aenigmatarchaeota archaeon | reverse complement strand
TGATACTCCCTGTACAGCCCGACGTCCCTCGGAAGCTTCTCCTCGAACATCCTCCTTATCTCCTCGTAACCCTCATTCCCTTCCAGAACCCCCAGCCTCGAGAACACCCTCTTCGTGTACGCATCCACGACGAAATAGGGCTTCCCGTGCGCGTAGAGGAGTATCGAGTCCGCTGTCTCCGGCCCGATTCCCCACAAAGACAGGAGCCTCTCCCTTGATGCCTCCCCGGAGAGCGAGGCCAGAATCTTGAGCTTCCTCGCCTTCTGGTTGTAGTATCCGGCAGGCCTTATAGCTTCCGCAATCCTCTTCTCAGACGCGTTCAGGACGTCCTCCCTTGTCCTCAATCCCATCCCGGCCATCCTGGCCAGCGCCCTCTCCACATTCCTCCAGTTCGTGTTCTGCGTGAGGACAGCACCGACCGATATCTCCCACTCCTCCGGCTCGAGGCCGTTCCCTGCCGGCCACCAGTTCTGCGGACCGAATGCCTCAAGAAGGGTTTTGTAGATTCTGAGAAGCATGGAAATATTGTGAAAGAAAGATAAAAATACAAATCATGCAGAGAAGTATGAAAGCTTGTTATAACCTTTTACTTGGAATATGTCCAGTCTTCTGAAACCGCCCACCAGCTCCTTCAGATTATTTATTATGTTATCAACCTCTTCTCTGTTTCTTACTTCCACATTAAGCTCGAAATCGTATTTGCCTATTGTTTCATCAACGTATACGCTGTTTCTTATTTCATAAGAGAAGGACAGAAGCTTCTCGTATTCAACAGGCTTGTTGAAAATGATGTTGAGTTTATAATATTCAAATCCAAGTTTGCCTATGTCTATGTTCGCTCCATAACCCACTATTAGTTTTTCCCTTTCCATCCTTTTCAGGCGATAGGCCACTGTTGTCACAGGCTCCCCAATCTCAAACGATATTTCCTTGGTTGTCTTTCTTGCATTCTCTTTTATACATTCCAGTATTTTAACGTCCACGTCATCGATTTTTATCCTCTCTTTAGCATCACCGGTGACGATTCTCTTTCTTAGGATGTTTCTGTCATCAACAAGATAGTCTCTGGAGAAATGGTGCGTCCTGACGTACGAGAACGTCTCTATATTCGATATCCTGTCTCTGAACCTCTCCTTCAACTCCTTAACCAGAGAGAAGAAACTCTCCTTCTCTCTTACCCACGACATCACAACAACATCCACAGAGCCTATTGCTTGCGCAAGCACTGAAACGAACCTGTGATTCTTTAGCCATTCTAATATCTCAACCTCTTCTCTGGGAGTAGTCCCGAAAAAGTTGAAATATATCCGATAGCCTATGAATCCAAGGCGCGAATGGTCTATTATAGGATGCGTGTTCACGAGAATCCCTTGCTTAATCAGATAGTCAATTTTTCTTGACACAGTCTGAATGCTTATTCTGAATCTCGATGAAAGCTCTTTCTTCGAGATGCGCGAGTTTGTGCTCAGTTCGTAAAGCAATTTCTTGTCTATATTTCCTAATTTCACATCCATATAGAAATAATGTCAATAATATTTTATAAATATTGTCATATATTCCAGATTTCCGTCTGCTATGTTTAAGTAATTCTATAACTACCATCTAGTAAAGAATGATGATTGCATGCTCAGGGAAAACGTCCTCGATGAATATCATAAGAAAATGATGGAACACTCAATAAAGGTAAAACCATACATAGAGAAGGCCATAAGAGAGATGCTTGATGAAGGCAACAGAAGCGAAAGGAGCAGGGAAATAGTATGGGCAATACACAGAAAAAGGGGAGACTCTCCGAGATTAAGAGAACATCTGCTTATTGAATCATACAAGGCCGTATGCAACAAAATTGTTACAGAAGATATCTACAAAATAGCAGCAGCAATTGAGATTTACAATCTGTCCACTTACCTTATAAACTGGGTGCTTGACAAGAAAGGAGAGATAAAAACAAAGTCGGATGAGCAGAGAGCTATTATAGAAGGCATAAGGCTTTATGACAAGGCAAAAGCTGTTATAAGGGAAACAGGAATCCCGGAACATAAGAAACAGAGGATAATCGAAGAGCTTGAGATAGTGAATAACCTGCTTTATATTGGTCAGGGCGATGACATAGATGCTCTTAATGTAAGAGAGAATGCGCAGAACATGCCTCTTGAAGAATACAAGAAGGCATACATAGAAACCTGCAAAAGAAAATGCGGCTATTTTCTTGGGTTTGTGGCAAGAATTGGCGCTTATCTGGGAGACGGGAGCAGAAGGGAGATAGAAGCACTCGACAGGTTCGCCACAGCACTGGGAACAGGTATTCAGATAGTCAATGATGTGGCAGACAATATACCGCTTGAGAAAACCTCTTCGGTTGAAAGGGCATATCAGGACCAGTTCTCTGATATAGAGAACGGTCTGATTACGCTTCCCGTATATTCGCTTATCAGAAAGAAGCCAGAGTTTCTGGATTACGTGGGCAGAGAATTGAGCAAAGAAGAGAAGGAAGAGTTATTTGACGTTATGATAAAAACTCGTGCATTTGATATTCCTATGAAAATCACCAGAGAGATGCGAAAGAAGATATGCAAGCCGCTCTTGAGAGAGACATTCTCCAAGGAAAGAAGAAAGACGCTTTCTCAGGCAACAGCGATTCTGGATTCGTCCAAAATATACAGAACATTAAGGGACAAATTCGGATACAGTATTAGTATGCTCATCTGAACCTACCCAAGAGCGAGGACCAGGCCGCGTATGTGAGGACAAGGAAGGGGAATATCTCCAGCCTGCCGAGAAGCATGTCAAGCATCAGGACAATCTTTCCTGCAGGATGCATCCCGGAGACGTCCAGCACGGAAAGGCCCACGGTTCCCCCTGCAGACGCGGACTGGAAGAAGGAGGCTGAAAGAGGATAGCCCAGCGCCATCAGAGCGAACGTGCTTCCCGCGAGCATTATGAAATACATGGTCGCGAACACAGTGACTATCGCTATCTCGTGGCTCTTTATCACCCTGCTTCCGAGCTTGAGCGGAACCACCGCCTCCTGGGGAAGGGACATCTTCCTTGCGAACCAGGGTATGGACTTCACGAGAATCCCGAACCTTATGAGCTTTATGCCTCCTGCGGTTGAGCCTGCATAACCTCCAACTATCATAAGGATTATCAGGAGGAGGAACGCGAAGCCCCCGGGAACCTCCGGGTTTGTGGAGAAGCCCGACCCGGTGAGCGCGCTCACTGAAAAGAACAGACCCTTCCTTATCGCTTCCCCGCTGCCGTAGAGGGAGAGGGAAACAAGGATAGAAAAGACGAGCAGGAGGGGCCAGAACATCCTTGTCTCTGGATTGGAGAGGTATTCTTTGAACCTCCTGCCGAAGAGCTTTCCGTGCACAGCGAACGAGGTCGCGCCGAGAACCATGAGCAGCATCATCACGGCCTCCACCGCGACGTTCTGGTAATAACCCACAGAGAGGGAGTGCGTGGAGAAGCCGCCTGTCGCTATCCCTGTAAGCGCATGGTTCACGGCATCGAAAAGGCTCATGCCCGCGGCGCTCAGGAGAACCACGCCGGCAAGCGTGTACGCCCCGTATATCATGAAGAGCTTCCTCGCGGCGTGCCTCACGCTGGCCTCCAGCTTGTCCTGGAACCCTTCCGCCTTGTAGAGGTAGTGCGAGGACATTCCCGGAGAGCCAGAGAGGAGAATGAATATCATTATGATCCCTATCCCGCCTATCCACTGCGTCATCGACCTCCAGAACAGGACGGATAAAGGAAGGCTCTCCGGAACCGCAACGGTCAGGCCTGTGGTGGTGAAGCCAGAAACAGACTCGAATAAGGAATCCAGTGGGTTCAGATATCCCAGATAGGGGAAAGCTCCGAGAAATGAGACGCACGCGAACGTCAGGCCGGCCACTCCTATGGCGGAACTCAGATCCAGCTCTCCCTTCCTGAATCTCCTGTCGAGAAGCGTTCCTATAGAGAAGGAGAGGACAGCTCCCGCGAAGAATCCCGCATAGCTCTTCTCTCCGAGAAACCAGGAGAGGAGGACAGGAACAAGCATAAGCACTCCGAGAATCTCCAGCATCGTTCCTGTATAGGAGAGAACGCTCCTGAACTCCATATATATTATTGTATCCCGAGTATTATTAATGGCGCGCGAACGCAGGCACTGGGAGATAGACGCTGTAAGGGGGGCGGCAGTAATCTCTATGATAGCGTTCCATTTCGCCTTCGACCTCAGCTACTTCTCATCACTTCCTATCAATGTGGATTCCGGCTTCTGGCTTCTACTGGCAAGGCTGACTGCCGCGACGTTCCTGCTTCTTGTGGGCCTCTCCCTCACGCTGAGCTACTCGAGAGTGAGGGGAAGAAGCGGAAAGATGATATGGCTGAAATACATAAGGAGGGGAATAAAGATATTCTCCTACGGAATGCTCATAACCCTCGCGACCTGGCTCCTCGTTCCGGAAGGGACGATACTCTTCGGCGTGCTGCACCTCATAGGCCTCTCCATAATCCTCTCGAGGCCTTTCCTTGACAGGAAGAGGCTGAGCCTTGCTGCGGGCCTTGTCATAATCCTCTCCGGCCTCTGGCTGCAGGGAATGAGGTTCCCCTTCCCCTGGCTTCTGTGGCTCGGCCTCCCTCCGTACAGCTTCTACACCTTCGACTACTTCCCTCTTTTTCCCTGGTTCGGTCTCGTTCTGGTGGGCATATTCCTCGGCAACACCCTTTACCCTTCCGGAAGAAGGAAGTTCTCCTTCGCGATGAGGAGGCCTCGGCCTTTCTCCCCCCTCTGCTTCCTCGGAAGGAACTCCCTGATTATCTACTTCCTCCACCAGCCCCTTCTCATTGCTACCCTTCTTCTTCTCGGCCTTCTCTGATGAAACCTTCTTCTCTGAGGAACCTAAATAATAACAATAACCGGAACCAATTATTCTCAGTGGTTTTTGTGCACAAGCAGGTCATATTGATAAGGAAGGATCTGGGAATGGGCAAGGGAAAGATTGCTGCCCAGACAGCCCACGCCTCGCTCGAGGCCTACAGGAAGGCAAGCCCCCGGGACAGGCAGGAATGGGAGAAAAGCGGTTCCAAGAAGGTGATACTCGGCGTGGATTCCCTCAGGGAGATGCTGGAGATAAAGAGGAAGGCAGGAGAGGCGGGGCTTCCCCTCGCTTTGGTGAGGGACGCCGGAAGGACAGAGATTCCTCCCGGAACAGTCACCGCCCTTGCAATCGGTCCTGCTGGGGAGGAGGACATAGACAGGATAACAGGCCATCTCAAGATGCTGTAGCTTCTCATTCCGTGTGCAGCTCCACTATGTCGCAGTCCTTGAGAACGTGGTCCGGCCCCTTCTTCTGGCCGGGAAACCTTGCAGAGGGGCCCCATATCCTCGCGTAGCTTATCCTCTCCCCGAAGGCGTGCCTGTGTATCCTTCCGGCCACGTCCCTGACCGTGCAGCCCTTTCTCATTATCAACGGCTCCTTCATGTCCGGTTCCTTCCCGATTCTCTTGAGGTATATCCTCATGAGGCCGAGCTTCTTCCATATCTCCTCTTTCAGCTTCTCGAGGCCCTCTCCCCTCTCCGCAGAGACCGGTATCCCTCCCGAAGGAAAGGTCTTCCCTTCCAGGAGGTCAGCCTTGTTCAGCACCGTGATGGAGGGAACATACACCCTGTTCCCTGCGACAGCGTCTATCAGGTCGTCCACGGAGCAGTCCTGCCTTATCACGACCTCCGCGTTGCGTATCCTGAATTCATGGAGAATTCCCTCGATTGTTTCCTTCGTGAGTTCGGAAAGTTTCACTGCAGCGCCGACCTCTATACCTCCGCTGTCTCTTTTCCTTATCGTTATGTCAGGCCTCTTCCTGTCCAGCCTGAAGCCCGCCAGGTGGAGTTCTTTCCTTATCCTTTCGACCTGCTCAGGTTTCCTGATGTCAGCGACTATCATGACAAGGTCCGCGCTCCTCACCACAGAAAGAATCTCCTTTCCCCTTCCCTTTCCCGCGGCCGCGCCCTCCACTATGCCGGGAACGTCAAGAACCTGTATCTTTGCTCCGTTGTACTCGAGAACCCCGGGTATCACTTCCAGCGTCGTGAAGTCGTAGTGCCCCACGCGCGACTCCGCGTTGGTCAGTCTGTTAAGGAGCGTGGACTTCCCCACGGACGGGAAGCCGACAAGAAGGACTGTGGCGTCTCCCTGCTTCCTGACGGAATACCCCGCGCCCGCCCTCTTCTTCCTCGCCTCTGTTTCCATTCCTTCCCTGAGCCTTGCGAGCTTCGCCTTGAGCTCTCCTATGTGCTTCTGCGTGGCCTTGTTGTATTTGGTTCTCGAAATCTCGTCCTCAATCCTTCTTATCTCTTCCTCAATGCTCATGCTTCCTTCCTGCAAGAATCAATCCCTCGAGTAGAGGCCGACAAGCTCTCCCTTCGCGAGGACGTGGCCTCTCATCGCCTCTTCCACATCCCTCTTCCTGGAGCTTGATGGGATATCGAGCTTCGTGTCCAGAGCGTAGGCCCTGAAGAAATACCTGTGCGTTCCGGAAGGAGGGCATGGTCCTCCGTAGCTGTTCTGCCCCCAGCTGTTCACTCCCACTATGCCAGGAGAGCTGTTCTCCCTTATCTTTGTGTCAGGAGATATGTTCCACACGACCCAGTGGTCCCATGTGCCTCCCGGAGCGTCCGGGTCGTCCATGATGAGAACTATGCTCTGCGTGCCCTCAGGGACACCGAGAATCTCGAGCGGGGGGTTCACGTCCTCTCCGTCGCATGTGTATCTCTTCGGTATCCTCTCGTTGTTCCCGAAAGCCGGGCTTCTCACCTCAAGCCTCTCCATAGAATCGCCTGATGTAATATTGCAGAGATTTTATAAAAATCATTCTATAACTCAGATTCTGATTGTTCTTTTAAAGATGAAAGAAAATCAATCTCATATCTGTGTTTGATTCTTCCGAACAATCTATCCAGCCAGTTTCTGTCTTCTTCCAGTAATCTTATGGCGCTCTCAAACTCTTCACCAGAAACATTACAGCTTTCTTCAATCACTGTTAGTTTCGGAAGATTGTCATTGTTTATTGAAAACCTATATGCATAGGCATCATACCTGAAGTCTGTAAACCGATGCATAGTTGGGTCAGCCTCCACCCATCCATACGGTTGTATATCTGAGACTGTCCATGTATGGGCTCCGCCAAAATATCTGTCTCCGATATATCCGCTTACCGTCCTGCTTGGAATTCCAAGGTTCCTGCTCAATGCAACAAAGAGGTTAGAAATCCCAACGCATTTTCCTGCTTTCTCCTCCAAGGTTTTTTGCGCAGAGCATTCCTCGTCCAGCCAGAAGAACTGGAAACCCTTCCATATATTATTCGCTTTTGTCATCAGCTCCTTTGCTATCTCGTAATTGCTGGATTCTCTCCAATATGCTGACAGTTGTATGTTTCCGGCAACCTTTTCTAGAACCTCTTCGTTCAATCCAAAACTGTATTTAAGAATCTTATACGCGTCTGTCCTTTCTTCTCCGGAAAGCCAACCTACGGTTTCCTTAACATGATTGATTATACGTCTTGGAACGGCAATATATTCAATGTTGCCTCTTATCCAGTCGATAACCCCTTCGGTTAAAGCGTATGGATTGTCTTTATGTGCTTCCGGGAGCTGATTCCTGATCTCTTGAGCCACATCAGTTACAGACTCATGCAATGTATTCACGTCATCATCTTCTCCCAAATACCTTTCCATACCTTTTCTTGAGACATAGCTCTCATCTGGATTGATATCTCCGCGATAGAACTCAGAAGAGATAGAGAATAGCGCCTCGCCACCCTTTTTGCCCTTATACTCGCTTACAAACCATTTACTTGATTTTATACCACTTGATGCAAGTTCTTTAATCGAGTAGTCCGGATCAGGAACTATTACAAGCGAGTCGCCGTCACTGAATTCTGCATAGACGAAAGCTTTCTGCTTGGGTAAGAATATATATGACTGAATCGCATCAGCGATTACCCCTCCTGCCATGAGGGTAATAGAAAATAAAATTTATAAACGTTGGATGATAGCCGCCTGTCAATAGACAGTACCATATGCACATTACATGTTCAGTGCCTTATGTATCTTCTCCCATCCGCGAAACCAGCGTCGCTCCGTTGGCATCCTTGTTCCTCCTGAAGAAGTACACGCTTCCAGTCCCTGCTTCCGCAAGGCCCTCCTCGTGCGTTATCAGAAACACCTGCTCTGCAAGAGAGGGAAGGCTCTCCCTGAACACCTCAGACAGTTTCGCTATCGCATTCTGGTCAAGGTTGTGTGTGGGCTCGTCGAGAATGAGCCACCTCAGGTTAGGAGCAAAGGCAAGGGAGAAGGATATCCTCAGGGCAAGCAGGGCCATGGACCTCTCTCCCCCGGAAGCCATTCCCTCAACGTTCACCCAGCCGGAGCGCTCCCTTGCCTGAAGCACGTAATCGCTTCCTTCCACAGCGAGCCTCACCCCCTCAATGTCCTCGTAGGGATATATCTCAACCCACACGCTCTCCATTATCCTGTTCACGCTCTTCAGGAACTCCTCCCTGAGCTGGTTCTGTGTCATAACGACTGCCTTCGAGAACCTTGAAAGAGCCTCCGCTATTCTCCTGTTAGCCTCAGCTTCATCCCTGTACCTCTCCATCCTTTCTATCCTCTCCCCAATATCCGAAAGGGATTTCAGGACTTCCTTCTTCCTCTCATACAGGGCCTCGAGTTCGGCTTCAAGCCTTCCCTTCTCTCCGAACATGTTCTGCAATTCCTCCTTCATACCTGCAATGTCCTTTCCTTCGAGAGCCTCCTTCAGCTTCCTCTCAGTTTCCTCAAGCCTTTCAATCTCCAGCCTCTTCTCATTGAGCGTGTTCTCCATCCCCTCTATTGCCGCTCGCTCCGAAAGCTCCGCTCTCATCCTCTCCAGCCTCTCCAAAGCTTTCTTGCGCTCGCTCTCCAGCCTTTCCGCATCCTCCTTTATCGCCTCTATATCCTTCACGTTATCCCCAAGATACTGCCTCAGGGACGCAAGCTCTTCCTCCTTCTCGGCCGCTTCCTTCTTCTTCTCCTCGACCTCCCTTCTTTCCCTTTCGTTCTCATCCGCTTTGCTGAGAAGCTCCCTCGCTCTTTCAACAGTCTTTCGCCTTTCCTCAATCTCCCTTCCTATCTTCTCTATATCCCTTGCGATAGACGATATCTCCCTTTCCCTTCCGGAAATCAGCCTTTCCCTTTTGTCATCGCTTATCTCGGACTCGCACACCGGGCATTTGCTTCCGGACCTCTTCAGTTCCGCAAGACTCTTCTCAACACTCTCCTTTCTTGCACTCAGGGAATATCTTTTCCCTGTCAACTCCTCCAGTTCCTTTTCCATTTCCGCTATCCTCTCTTCCGGCCTCTCCCCCAGCTCCTTGATAACAATCTTCCTGAGGTCCGGAATCTCCTTTTCAGGAATCCCTTCCCTTAGCATTTCAATCTCCTTTGACAACAGCCCTAGCCTCGTGTTTATCGACGCGACCTGCTCCCTCTTCTTCCTCTCCTCTTCCCTGAGTTCGCTGAGCCTCTCCTCTATCTTCCTGACCCTCTTCTCCGCTGCCTCAATGCTCTTTGCGTCAGGCTTCTCCCTTCCAAGGGCTTCCTTCCTCTTTCTTATGCTTTCTTCCATCTCCAGGACCGTTTCCCTTGTTGCAGAAAGCGATGCGGACACGCGGCCGAGTTCCCTCTCCTTTCCCTCAAACTCTTTCACCTTGCTGGAGAGGGACTCAACCTCTCTGCCGGCCTTCTCAAGACCTTTCCTTGCCTCTGAAATCTTTCCCTCAACCTCTTCCAGCTCCTTCCTCAACGCATCCCGCTTCTCCGGAAGGCCTTCCTTCTCCATGTCCTCAACAACCCTTGAAATCTCCTTCTCCGCATGCCTCAGCCTGTTGGTGAGAGATACAGCGGCCTCCCTCACCTTTTCGAACCTGTCGAGACGGAGCATCCTGTCTATATGCGCCATCCTCTGGCCTTTCGGTATCCTGAGGAAGTAATCAAGGTTGTTCTGCTCAGCGTAAACCGCCTTGGAGAAGAGCTCGTAATCCATGCCGAGTATCCTTTCCACTTCCTCGGTCACGCCCTGCGCGTTCACGTTCAGAATCCTTCCGTTCTCCCTTATCTCTGCTTCCGCTGTCCCTTTTCCTCTTGCCACGACTCTCTTCACAGAATACTCCTTCCCTCCAAGAGAGAACCAGACCTCGACCTCGGCCCTCTCCTTCCTCTGCGGCTTCCTCATTATGATGTTGTCGAGGGACGTCTTTCTTGACTGGAGAAGCGGGAACGTTCCGTACAGAGCGAAGGATATCGCCTGCACCGCGCTGGTCTTTCCGGAACCCATTATGCCCACAAGCACGTTCACTCCCTCGGAGAAATCCAGCTCGCTCTCCAGATGAGACTTCCAGTTCACCAGCCTTAGCTTTCTTATCATAATATGGTCTTGCAGGGATTCTTTATGAGCTTTTCCTGTTATTGACGGTCAGGAACATCTTCCGCAAAGCAAACAATAAAAGCGCAAATTATCAATATAAATATAATGGCTGACCAGAGAGTCGTTGAGTATATCCGGAGGTGCATGGAACTTGGACACTCCGTTGACCTCATAAGGCAGAATCTTCTCAACTCTGGATGGGACAATGACGCCATCGAGGAAGCGCTGAGGGAATCAGGCGCCCTATATTCCGGAAACAGCGAACAGGTTTCCCTGCCCTATCCGGAAACCCGGAACTCTCATGCTGATGCCTCCCGAAGCGATTCTGCTATTCCCGGAACGCTTGAGAAACTCAAGCTCTCCATTCTCCATCCCAACACCCTCTTCGAAAGCGTGAAGGAAGAGAAAGGATTCATCGGCCCGCTGAAGTTCTACATTCTTGTGCTTGCAATAAACTTTGTTATCACTGCGCTTTTCTACCTGGCTGTTGGGGCTATGTTATCCGCGGCTTCTTCCGCGGCCACAACCAACGGAATATTCTCCGGCATGCCCATTTTCGCCATAGTGTTAGGCCTGGGTATGCTCTCTTTGATTGTATCAGCCATTGGAGCAATTGTAGGAACCTTTATAGGAGCCGCAGTACTGCACATATTCGCACTGATATTCGGGGCCAAGAAGGGATACCAGAACACATACAAAGCCTTTGTATACTCAAGCGGACCCATAATAATCCTTCTTCCGCTTGCCTTTGGCCTGTTCTTCCTCCTTAGCACAGTATACATAATCATCAACCTTCTCTTATACGTCTGGGTCATTGCGCTTATGGTCAAGGGCATGAAAATTCTTCATGAACTGTCTCTGGGCAGGGCGCTGGCCTCTGTCCTGACTCCAATACTTATAGGTTTGGCAGTCCTGTTTCTTGCATTCTGGACGCTCATGTCATTCACGCTTGGCGCATTCAATCCCTCGGCTATTGTCGGAGAAGGTTCGGATTACGGAGGAATGAAGCAGATTGCCACAGGCTTTGCCTCTCTCGGCAAACCGTTAAGCTGGTCGTATGCTTCAGACGGCAGCTTCAGGATAGTCCTGAAAAACGGATTCTCGGTCCCGATAACAATAACAAACGTGACTGCAGACTGCAATCCTGCCGGACTTGTAACACTCTATTCTGCAAAATCCGGAAATCTGGCTCCGAACGATTTTGCAGAATACAGAACCTCCGGCGAGAAATGCCTGCCCCTTTCGCAGGGAAAGCCGTATTCCCTGGGTATTGGTGTGTCATACCAGCAAGAAGGAGGCGCTTTTCCCATGAGAGAGTTCGGCGTGGTTTCTGGAAGAGTTAATGGATAGTCATTAGCCAACACAGAGACAATCTTCAAATCAAACCTTTAAAAAACATGGCCCGAAAGTTATTGCATGGAGTGCAGGAAGTGCCCTTATTTTCTCAAGGAGAAGGAGAACAAGTATCAGGCAGGAGTTGTGATAATAGGATTCTGCAAGCTCAGGCAGAAGCGCATATCTGACGCCACAGCGCTCAACCAGTTCTGCAAGGACAGGGCAGTGATAGACTGAGAGTCTGCGCATTTATAGAAGCTACCCATTTAATTCTTCATGGACGAAATAAGGATATACACTGACGGCGGGTCGAGGGGAAACCCCGGCCCAGCAGCTATAGGAGTGGTCATCACTGACTCCCATGGCAGGGTTATCGAGAGCTTCGGAGAAGCCATCGGTTTCGCAACAAACAACGAGGCGGAATACCGCGCTGTCGTAAAGGGACTCGAGGCAGCTTCAAAACACACAAAAGGGGAGGTTATCCTCACCACAGACAGCGTTCTTGTGTCCAGCCAGCTCTCCGGGAAGTTCAGGATAAAGCAGCCTCATCTCAGGAAACTCGCCGGAAAGGTCAGGGAGATGGAGAAGGCTTTCGCACGCGTTTCCTATACCCATGCCAGAAGGGTAAATAAATTCATACAGATGGCTGACAGGCTTGTAAACTCCGCGCTGGACAGAACATGACCCGACTGAACCGATGCTATTCTGCTCTCTCGATTATCACGGGCACTCCGAACAGCTCGTGAAGCGATTCGCACTCCGCCTCGATAAGCTCTATGTAGTTCTTCCTGTTCGCTGCCTTGTAACCAAGCGTTTCCGGAGGTATAGGGCCTCCGGCATAGGAAGCAGCCACTCTTCCGTCCTTCTTGATTGAACTGACTATGTATACAGGCATTCTGGCGTCCAGACACGCTCCGCTGTCCATGTCAATGTCGTGATGAAACCTTGCCTTTATCCCGAACGGAAGGAATCCGTACTCAAAATCTATAAGAAGAAGCTCTTCTTTTCCTTCGCCTTCTCGGTTTTCCTTTCCCATGTTCTTTCTGTCATGAACAGTTGCGTGGCCTTCTTCAGCGCCCATCTGTAGGGAAACGTTCTATCTATTTTGTCAAGCTTTATGATATCGATGCTGTTCAGTTTCTTGTAAAGCTCCTCTGTTTCCATGCATGTAGTCTGTCTGCAAAAAATAAAATGCTTACGGCAGGAAATCCCTCTTCTCTATCTTCTCCGGAAGATACTTCTCGGAAATGAACTTTATTCCCTTTGAGGAGAGGGCC
Source organism: Candidatus Aenigmatarchaeota archaeon (assembly GCA_015520105.1). Taxonomy (GTDB): domain Archaea; phylum Aenigmatarchaeota; class Aenigmatarchaeia; order QMZP01; family QMZP01; genus WAQT01. Next base: position 44,626 of record WAQT01000059.1, on the reverse strand, counting down.
TCCAGCTCGAGCTTGTAGCCGACAGAGAGCATGTGCTTGAGTTCGTCCTGCCACTCCTTGGGCTTGAACCAGATGTAGTTCATCATCTCGTTCGTTCTTTTGATGTCTCCCTGATTCAGCTTTATCGTAACGTTTTTCGCTATGCCATACTTATCCACGTCCCTTGTGGTCAGACCTATGAACTTCGCCTCAGGAGTTCCGAGCCTGTCCGAAAGGAAGGAGAGGTTTATCGAGCCCTGCTTGAGGACAGAATATATGTAGTATCCCCACGGGTCCGCGTCTGTCAGGACATATACAGGAAGCCCGAACTCCTTGTGGAGCCGGTTCACAATCCTTCTTGTTCCCCTGTCAGGCTGGCCTTTTCCCGTGACTATCAGGCAGTTCTGCTTCTTCCAGAACTTGTCCTCATTGAGCCTCTGCCACACAGCGTCTTTCTCTATCACCAGAACGAACTCCGCTCCATTGTTCTGGAGTTTTATGTTGTCAGGCTCAACATTGGATGGTATCGCCCATCCCGATGAACCCATCCTGCTTGCGTCTATCTCGTCCTCCTTGTCTCTTATTATCATATTCCCGGCAAGATAACCCTTCCTGTCTGCCTTGAGGTTGAGGTTCTCCCTGAGCGTGTTCAGCGCAGCCTCTATATCCTCTATTATGGGGTCTGACTCGTTCTGCTCTTCGAATGTATTTTCCTTGGTCTCAGGTATCGTCCTCTTGAGAGCGTAATACAGATCTCTGATTGATGTGGTGACGCCCTGGTCTATTATCTTCCTGCACTCTGATGCGACCATCATGGTCTGCATGAACTTCCTTGTATGAGCCACATTGAGATATGTTCTTACGCTTTTCCTGTCTCCCAGCCGGATGAGTTTCCTCTTCTCATCGAAGTATATGTTCGAGAGCGCTCTTATGGGCAGCTCTATCTTGGGATTCCTCATCTGCATTATCTGTTCCAGAACCTTCCTTCCAAGTTCCTCAAGGCCCCTTCTCGGGTCACTCATTCTCTCTTCCATTCTCCTCTCCTCCGTTCCCATTCATCTCTTCTGTCGGGGTTTCAGCAAGCGGAGCTTCCTCGCCGTTCGCCTCGTCTGTGACCTCGCTCCACCTCTCGTTCACTATCTCTATTATCTTGTTCCTTATCTTTTCCTTGTCCTCTCCGGTGAGTTCGGCTATCGCTGTCGCGGTCTCCTCTGCGTATCTCTCGAATATGCTCTTCTTCTCCTTTATCGCCGCAGCCCTCCTCACTCCGGAAAGGTATGAGGCCAGCTTCCTTGCGCACTCCTGTAGCGCGAGCTTTATCTCCTTGATTATAATGGGGTAGTTCGCTATAGACTCCTTTGCCTCGGAATTGAACGGAACCCACACCGATGCGAGATGGACGAATATCACCACCGGGTCCTCCGGAAGCTTGCTGCCCGCAACCCCGTATCTCTTCCACTCTATCTCCGTGACCGCCTTCGTTATAGCACAGTCTCCTGCCTGATAGAGCAGCGGCACCCGGTTGGCGAATCTCATAACCGCCGGCTCTGTTATCGAGCCTCCGTAAGCTATTCCTACCTCGACCTGGAAGGGCCATCCCCTGTACACCTCTGGAGACCTTGAGACAACAGCCACGAACTCCGGATTGAGTTCCTTCCTGAGACCGCTTTCTATGAATCCGCTTCCAAGAGGAGAGAGGCAGTCTGTAGGAGGCCTGGTGAGCTTGACCTCCTTTATCGCCTTCACTATGTTCACTACATCCTGATGCTCGAGCTTCCTCGGCATTATCTGGGGGTCCACTCCAGCCTTTCTGCATATCTCCTCCGCGCTCTGCTTTCCGACCCTGCTGAACTCGGATGTCAGGAACCCGGCAAGCGAGCGGGCCTTCGTCTCCTCGAGCATCCTCGTCATTATCCCCACTTCCACTCCGTAGAGGTGGGGCTTAATCTCTTTCGGCTCCTTCGGAAGCTCCTCCACGCCCCTTGCAAACTCTATCCTCCCGTTCGGAGAATCGAACACTATGTTTGCATACGGATTTGATATCGCCACCTGCTTGAGATACTCCAGAACAGACTGTTTGTGTTCCCTGTATATGCCCTCAGCCACAAACGTTATCTGCACTCCGTGCCACTTCTCTGCGTCTTCGATAACCTCGTCTTTCAATATCTTCGGTTCGTTCTTCTTCACGTCTATGCTGAGCAGCACTTTGTGGGTCTTCCCCTTTCCGGTTGACGTGATTATCTTGGTTGGCTCTCCTGTGGTGATCTGGCAGTAAAGGACGCAGCCTGAAATGCCTATTCCCTGCTGGCCGCGGCTCTGCTTGAGTCTGTGAAACTTGCTTCCATAGAGAAGTTTTCCGAATATGTTGGGTATCTGCTTGACAGTGATTCCGGGACCGTTGTCCTTCACGACTATCTTGTACTTCTCCTTCTCCAGTTCCTCTATCTTCACGTATATGTCCGGAAGTATCCTCGCCTCCTCGGTAGCGTCGAGGGCATTGTCCACAGCCTCCCTCACTATAGTCAGGAGTGCCTTTATCTTGTTGTCATACCCCAGGAGATGGCGGTTCTTCTCGAAGAACTGGGATATGGAGATTTCCCTGTGCTCCCTTGCCATCTGTTCAGCTGTCTTCTGCATGTTCTCTCCGCATTTTTCCGGCTAATAGCAGAACGCCCTGCTGACAAAGAAAACCGCTTCTAATAAGCGATGCATACCGGTTCTGAACCAACCAGTTCATGCGCTGCGCGTTCTGTCATTGCATAGAATATATGCTTCCGATATTTATATAATTTTTCCGGGCGTCTCCGGGACAGGGTATACATTCTGACCGCATTTTTATAGAGAAAAACCAACCCTTAATTATGGCTGAAAAGAGAGCGGAGCTATGCATCCTCGACCTCGACTACATGCTGGAGGAAGAAAATCCTGTGATAACTATATTCGGAAAGACCGGAGAGGGGAAGAGTGTCCTAGTGAAGGACAGAAGCTTCCTTCCATACTTTTACGTGGAGCCGAAGGAGTCTCTGAACAAGAAGGAGATAACAGACTTAAGGTCACGAATCCTCTCACTTGAGATAGACGGAAGGAAGCCGGTGAAGGTAGAGGCAGTCGAGAGAAGCTATCTCGGAAGAAAAAGAAATATGCTCAAGGTCTATGCGCGCGTCCCTGCCGACATACCGAAACTCAGAGACCTTCTCAAGGAATGGAAGGACGTGGCGAACGAATACGAATACTCGATATCCTTCTACAGGAGGTACCTCATAGACCGGAACCTCTTCCCGATGACGTGGATAGAGGTCGAGGGGAGGGAGTTCGAAACGGAATGGAATTTCGACCTTTCAATCGAAGCCGAAAGCATAAGGCCTTTGGAAAGGGAGGACTTCCCTCCCCTGAGGATTCTCTCTTTCGATATAGAGACTGTGGAAGAGGACGGAGAGGAGAGGATAATAATGATATCCATCAGAGAGAAGGGCTTCTCCAGGCTTCTCACGTACAGGAAGTGCGGAGCGAAAGGCTCGGAAACCCTTCAGGGAGAGGGAGAGATGATAGAGAGATTCGTCTCCCTTGTCAGGGAGAGAGACCCGGACATAATATTGGGATACAATACCGACAGGTTCGATTTCGAGAGAATACATGAAAGGGCGAACAAACACGGAATACGCCTGAACCTCGGAAGGAGCCTCACCCCTCTCAGGTTCAGGAGGAGGATGAGGACCGCGTCCGCGAGGATTCACGGAAGATGCCATATAGACCTTTTCAACTTCATAAGCAGCATAATGGAACCCTCTCTCTCGAGCGAGGTTCTGACGCTTGAGAACGTTGCGAGAGAACTTACCGGGAAATCAAAGAGAAGCATGGCATGGAAGGACATCGAGAGGTCTTGGTTTTCAGGTGACATAGAAGACCTCGCGAAATACTGCCTCAATGACGCTAAACTCGCTCTTGACGTGGCCTCCGCTGTCCTCCCGCAGATATTCGAGCTGTGCAGGGTGGTGGGCCAGACTCCGTTCGATGTCTCGAGGATGAGCTACTCCCAGCTTGTGGAGTGGCTTCTCATCAGGAAGGCCCATTCCCTTGGGGAGGTTGTTCCGAGAAGGCCTCCTTACGATGAGATACAGAAGAGGAGAATGTACCCCCCATACACCGGCGGCTATGTCCTAGAGCCGGTCGAGGGAATTCATACAGGAATAGCGCTGTTCGACTTCCGTTCCCTGTATCCGTCCATAATAGTCACGCACAACATCTCTCCCGAAACGCTGGACTGCATGAGCTGCGAGGAGTGCAAGGGAGGCCACAGGAAGAACATGGACCCCGGAGGGGAACATTACTACTGCGCAAACAAGCCCGGAATAGTTCCTTCCATGGTGAGGGAGCTCATAGAGGAGAGGCAGGAGATAAAGAGGAGAATGAAAGGTCTGAGAAGGGAGAGCGAGAGATACAGGAGGCTTGAGGTGAGGCAGCACGTGCTCAAGATAATGGCCAACGCCTCTTACGGCTACTACGGCTATCCAGGCTCGAGGTGGTATTCCAGGGTGTGCGCGCAGTCCGCTGCTCTCTGGGGCCGGCATTACATAAGGCAGGTGATAGACAAGGCCAAGGCGGAAGGGTATACCCCCATATACGGAGACACCGATTCCCTTTTCATAAAAATGAAAAGCTCGAAGGAGGCGACGGTGTTTCTGGATAAGGTAAACTCCGCTCTTCCCGGAATAATAGAGCTGGATTTCCAGGGTTTCTACAGGTCGGGCATATTCGTCTCTGCAAAGACAGGAGGCGGGGCGAAGAAAAGATACGCCCTCCTTGATTACAGGGGGAACATCACTATAAGGGGATTCGAGAGGGTGAGAAGGGACTGGTCGAGAATAGCGAAGCTCACACAGGAAAGAGTCCTTCTCGCTGTCCTGAAGGACCGCTCTCCGGAAAAAGCTGCAAGGATAGTGAGAGAAGTAATAGAAAAGGTGAGGAAGCATAAGGTCGGCATTGACGACCTCGTGATATACACCCAGATAACAAGGCCCCTCGAGAGTTACGAGCAGGTCGGGCCTCACGTGGTTGCGGCGAGAAAGCTCGCTGAGAGGGGAGTCAAGGTCTCTGCCGGTTCCACGATAGCCTATGTCATAGTCAAGGGCTCTGGTTCCATATCCTCCCGTGCCGAGCCTGCGGAGGGAGCGGAGGACTATGACGAGGAGTACTACATCCGCAACCAGATAGTTCCCGCGGCCCTCAGGATACTCTCCGGCCTCGGCTACTCCGAGAGCGATTTCATTGAAGGAGAGGAAGGCCAGTCAAGCCTGAGGGGATTCCTGAAGGGGAAATGAACAACTCAAATACATGCCTTGAAAATTCTTTCACTATACCAGAACATGCCATCCTCTGAATTTTCTCCATTCCTTTGTCGACGTAATGTATCATACCATCGTATGGCTTATAAAACTTCTGTATACACCTTCGATTATGCATTCTGTCGCGTTGTCATAAACAAAAATATTTGTCAATATCGTTAAAGGTTATTCTTTTGGTCTCATTACCCATGTCTTCTTGTCGTTTATCCATTCTGCAACATAATTCCTCATCATCTCAGGAACATTACGAAAAGAAGTTAGTTCGTTGATATTATAAAACGGGCGCATTTCCACGGAGAATCCAATCTCCCTGTAAAACCTCAACGCTTCTTCATCCGTCCTGAAAAAGTTTTCCAGTACATTGCATCCAGTCTTCTCATATAATATTTCAAACGCCTTTTCCCTTATCTTCCTGAAAACAGGGTCAGGATATTTTCTGGACCTTTCTTCCATCTTGTCAAGCGTGTCAATGTCGGGTGTTATCCATACACCGCCGTGTTTGAGAAGAACGTCCCTTACATTCTCTGCCATAATTGCCTTTTCCTCTTCGTTCAGATACAATAATAAGCCTTCATTGCATATGCCGATTTCCCCATTGCCGAAATATTCGGCCGCTTTTTCCAGTTCCTCCTTTTTCAGAACATTAGCAGGTGTCAGATTGAGATTCTCGGAAGGAACTTCATCCCTTTCTGCAATCATCAGGATAATATTGGAGCTTTCTTTCAATATATCAGGCAGATCGGTTCCTACATAGACGCTGCCTTTTGATGCATATTCCAGACCTCTTGGAGACAGACCCATCGCCAGTTCCAGAATATTGTTTGTTCCTTCGTTATCCAGATGATAATTAATAGTCCTGAATCTTGCTTCTATATATGGCATTACAAACCCAGATATCATATCAAATGTTTCTTTATCAAAGAAACCCTCTGCAGTCTCTTTTGTGTTAGCGGTCTCTGCAATCTCATCAGCATAATGAATTCCTGACATCGCTCTCCAGTATGCAACAAGCTTGGCGGTAGGACTGATTCTATTGTTCTCTTTTATTCCTGTTTGGATGTTATCGTCCATAGCATCAAATAAGAAGATATATTTATAAACATTTGATTAACTACCATTATATAGTTAAAATTCATTTTAGTAAAAGTCATCATTCATAGTATCTATGACAATGAATTTTAACGTTTCTATTCCCACCAAAAGGATAAAATAACGCGATGCAAATATATTCTGTGTTCTCATGATTCTCGGTAAGGTCTCCGGAAGCGCGACCACCAAGAGGTTCGGGTTCGAGGCAGAGGCGAGGGTGAACAAACTCGACTACGTCTCGGCCAAAGACCCGGAGGGCAAATGGGTTCTCGCTATTGTTGACTCTGTCGTGCAATATCACGACTCCACAAAAGTGAGCGCGAGGGTGATTGGCTACAGGGACAGCAGGGGATTCCTCCAGTCCCCTAGGGTTCCGATAGCTCCCGGAACCCCGGTGTACGCTGCGGAGAAGGAGTTTATCTCCGAGACGCTGGGCCTCTCCCGCTCCGGAGCGTACATAGGCCTTCTTGAAGGCTACGACATCCGGGTGATGCTGGACATAGAGCACATGATAAGGAAGCACATCGCTGTTCTCGCAAAGACCGGCGCGGGAAAGAGTTACGTGGTTGGTGTGCTTCTCGAGGAACTGGCTGAGCACGGGATTCCGGTGGTTGTGATAGACCCGCACGGGGAGTACGCGAGCCTGAGGAGGGAGAACAGGAACAAAGAGGAAATAAAACACGCCGCAAGGTTCGGGGTGGAGCCGAAGTCCTACAGGAATCAGGTATCGGTATTCGGCGTCTCGGGAACGAGGAGGATATCACTCAGCTCCAAACTGTCCGCTCAGGAAATATTCCAGATGCTTCCTGCAAAGCTCTCCTCCTCCCAGAAAGGTCTCCTCTACTCCGCGCTCAGGGACCTCGAGGGTCGGGACTACAATCTCAATGACATAATAGAGCAGGTCTCCGCAGCCAAGTCGAACGCCAAATGGAACCTTCTCTCCATGCTGGAGTTCCTGAAGGGGACAGGCCTGTTCTCCGAGAACCCCACGCTCCCTTCAGCGCTCGTGAGGAAGGGAAAGGTGACTGTGATAGACCTCAAGGAGGCCAAACAGGAGACCCAGAGCATTGTTGTGATGAGACTCGTGGAGGAGCTTTTCAGGGCGAGGAAGCACGGAGTGATACCCCCATTCCTCATGGTTATTGAGGAGGCGCACAACTTCTGCCCGGAGAGGGGTTTCGGAGAGGTCGCGAGTTCGAGAATAATAAGAACTGTTGCAAGCGAGGGAAGAAAGTTCGGCTTCGGTCTCTGCGTGGTCACCCAGAGGCCAGCTAGGATAGACAAGTCCGTCCTTTCCCAGTGCAACACGCAGATCATACTCAAGGTCACAAATCCCAATGACCTGAAGGCAATCACGGATTCTGTGGAGGGAGTGAGCGCGGGAATGAAGGAGGAGATAAAGGACCTTCCGGTTGGAGCCGCGATGATTGTCGGCGCAACCGAGCATCCCCTTGTAGTTGACGTAAGAGTGAGAAGGACACAGCATGGCGGAGAGAATGTAAAACTTGAACCTGCAAGACCGAAACAACAGACAGAAAGCGAGATAATATCCTTCCCTGTCAGAATCCCTCTTGCCGAGATTGAGAGGAAATACGGAAAGGCCTTCCTCCTTCACTACCCGCTCTGGAAGGTCAGGTCGAGATACGGAAGCAGAACTCTCAACTTCTATGTGGACGGAATAACAGGAGAAGTGGTGTTCAGGAAGGGAGAGAGTCTTGAAAGAAGCACGGGCATAAGAGAACTTCTCGAACTCCCGCCATCAAGCCGTCTTATCATCCTCTACCTCCTCAAGAGCGGGCTTTCGACCCCTGAGAGGATATCCGGAGAGCTGAAGATACCGCTCAGCAGCGTGAAATCTAATATAGAAGAGCTGCGCTCGAAAGGTCTCGTATCAATGGAAGGTCACATGCTCAGGGGAAACCTTGTCCTTCAGAACGTTCCGCCAAACCCACAGAATGTTCAGATAACCGAAACCCCTGAAAAGGCAAAACCGGAAGGAATCATCCTCGGCTTCATGATATCGCCGGACTTCGCGAAAAAAGTATCCGAGCTCTGGGACATCGAGATATCCGGCGTGGAGCTTGTGCACTACCCATACTGGGTCACTGAAAACCATGAAACTAATGAGGTTGTGGACGCTGTTTTTGGAACAAAGGATGAAAAGGCGCGGAGAGCCATCAGCACTCTCTTGTAACCGGGCAGTCATTCTCTGGACAGTTCTGCCAGCCTTTCTCCGTAAATGTCATAATAGAGCATCATCCTGCTGTCCCCTGCCTCGCATATCCTTTCCAACTCCTTGTGCAGCATGCTGTACCTCTCTGCGATTCTCGCAATGCCACCATTCTTCATGATATTTCCCGGACCTGCATAGTATCTCTTCCTCGCTTCTTCTATATTCCCTCCAGACTCATGAAAGTGCATCATCCTGTAGGCAATCCCGACCCTGGCATTCGTTGCAGGGTCTTGTTTCACTATCTCCCATCCGTCTTTCTCTCCCTTTTCTTTCAGATATCCAAGTTCCCTCGGTATTGATGGAATCTCGTTCGCGAAGTTTACCCATCTACGAAACCCCTTTCCCTTGCTCAGTCTGTCGCGGGCATAATCTATGTCAATCACACCCAGAACATCCCGGAACGCCTCTGGCTTTACTCCCATGAGACCGTAAGCCCCGCTTGCAGACCTTTTCGGCACCCCTTTCTTGTCGAAATGCTCAAGGCTGGACTCTATAAAAGCTGTATAGATCGCATCGTCCGCATCCCAGCCAAGATCCCTTGCGGCTTCTCTTACTACAGGGGCGTATTCTGATGTTCTTATCTTTATGTAGGTCAGCGCATCTTCTTTGTCGAGAAGAGGAACATCATCCTCTTCTCCCAACCTGCTGGTGAGTATCCTGTACATCTCCCTTCTGTCAGGGTGTTCTGTTACAAAAACAATTTCATAATCATCCCGCACTCCGTCGCTCTTCTCTATCGCATCGCTTCCTTTGCCAAAGAGTGATGAGGCCATGCTGCCCGCCATTCCGAGAACAAGAGCGCTTGCTGCAAGCTTCAGAAACTCCCTTCTTCCGATTCCGTTCTCTGAGCACCTGTTATTCGTCTGAGAGCCGTAAGGGCTATCAAAACCCTCCTCTATCTCCCTCAGACCCGAGATTCTCCCTTCCTCGTCCCTCTCGACAATATATTTCGGATAGCGCATAATATCACGACATAATTACCACTATACTGTAGTTAATATACAAATTGCGTATGAATTACTTGTGTTCCGCTATTTAAATAATTAACGCTTTAGAATATTCGGGCAGGGCTAGGCCGGGGAGTTAGGCGTTCCCTGTGACCGCAAACCGCCTTTATGGCGGGGCCGAATGCCAAGGGCGGCAGCAACGGGGATTGCGGAACCGCTGTCTTGACTGAGAAGCTCCGTCCTTCAGGACCGTTATCGCGGTGAACCGGGTCAGGCGCGGAAGCGAGCAGCCCTAAGCCGCAATGGCGGTGCTTGAAGGGTCGCGGAGTGGAGGAGAGTCAGCGGTAAACCGCCTTTTCCGGAACTGCCCACCAAGGCAGCGCCCTGCTCATTCTTATCACAAAGAGTTTTCTGCAAGCTTCTCTGCAGCTTCGCTTGCCTTCTTCAGAACTTCCGTCTCGCCATCAACAACCCCCTTCTCCATAAGTATCCTGCCGTCCACTATGACTGTGTCCACACAGGAACCGCTTGCGGAGTAAACCAGATTGGATACAAGGTCATGCAATGGCGTCATCTCAGGCCTCCTGACGGAGACCAGAACCATGTCGGCAGGGGATCCCTCTTCTATCCTTCCTGTCCCTGTTCCCAGCGCCTTCGCTCCGTTCTCCGTAGCCATCCTGAACGCGTCAGCGGCTCTTATAGAAGCCTCTCCGGATGCGTGCTTATGGAGCAGCGCAGCGATTTTCATCTCCTCGAACATGTCAAGATTGTTGTTCGAGGCGCAGCCGTCTGTTCCGAGAGCTATGTTCACACCAAATCTTGACATCAGTCCGTACGGCATCGCTCTCCCGGTAGAGAGCTTCATGTTGGATGCCGGGCAGTGCGCAACGCTCACCCCCCTCTTAGAGAGGATATCTATATCCTTATGCGAAAGCCACACGCAATGAGCTGCAATCGTTCTTTCTGTCAGGATGCCAATGCCGTCCAGATATTCCGCCGGGCTCTTTCCCTCCTTCCTGAAGAACTCGTCATTCTCCCTTTTCGTCTCGGAAAGATGTATGTGCAGGAGAAAGCCGTTCTCCTCCGCGTAGTCTCTGCACCACTCAAGCCCCTCGCGGGAGAGAGAATACACCGCATGGGGGTTGACGCATCCCCTTATTCTTGGATTCGAGAAACTCCTGAGAGTACTGAAGAACCTCTTCTGAACCCTTATCCCTCTTTCAAGCATCGCCGGGTCATGGAGGTCTATGAGAACAGGCCCCATAACCGCTTTAATCCCGCTGTCCGAGACCGCCCTCAGGGCGCCTTCCTGGAAGTGATACATGTCATTGAACGCAACTGTCCCTGACCTTATCATCTCTATGCACGCGAGCCGCGTTCCCCAATAAACAAGCTCCTCGTTAAGTCTCGATTCCATTGGCCATATCTTGTTCTCAAGCCACTCCTGCAGGGGGAGGTCGTCAGCGTATCCGCGCATGAGAGTCATCGCAGCATGCGTGTGCGCATTCACGAGCCCCGGAATGACTGCCTTCCCGGAACCGTCTATCACCCTGTCGGCCTCAACAAAGCCTCCTATTTCAGCTATCCTTCCGTCTTCTATATACACGTTTGTCTTTTTCCCGTCCAGAAGCACATTCTTCACTGATACATTCATACACATCATCCCTGCAACTTATTTCTCTTGTCCAGTCTGCAATCTTCCACTGCTTCTTCAGACCGTGCTCTTTTCTAACCCTTGGTCAGAATCAATATATTTCTATCCTGCGCCGCAATCATTCTCCCTTGCACACTCCGCAGCGCGGATTCTTTCTTATCACAGATACAGAGAGCGAAGGCCCGTTGAGGGAGAAGTGAACAAGCTTTCCGAAAGAGGGGTTTCCTGTCAGCACTCTCACGGCCTCTGAAACCTGAATGCTTCCTATTATGTTTGGTATTGCGGAATGAAGGCCTTTCTGCGGAATCATGTCCTCAGGAGGATTCTTTTCTTCGGGGAACGCGCACGCGAAGCACGGACTCCTTCCGCTGAACGTTCCGACAAACCCCACGTCTCTTGAGACAGAGCCGTAAACCCATGGAACCCGGTTTGCGATGCTGTACCTGTTTATGAGATGCCTTGCGTTCATGTTGTCCGTGCAGTCCATTATGATGTCAAAGCCGTCAAGAAGGTGAAGGCTGGACTCGTTAAGGTCCTCGTCTATCATTCCGACCTTGATGCTCGAGTTTATCTTTGCTATCGTGTTCTTCAGAATCTCCGCTTTTGAGCGTCCCACATCGCTTTCGTCAAAAATCATGCATCTCGGGAGGTTTGAGACCTCCACAAGGTCGGAATCTATTATCCTTATCCTCGAGACATTCATTCTTGCGAGCAGGGAAGCCACTGTGTTCCCAAGCCCTCCGGCACCCACCACCACGACTTTTGCTCTCTCAAGCGCTGCCTGGCCTTCCTCTCCCAGAACGCCTATCTGCCTTGAATACCTCTCATAGTCCATAACAATAATGTTGCTGATGATATATAAATCGAAACACCATCTGTTCTCAGAACTCAATTCCCTGAAACCGCGGAATGGTAGCGATTTTTGTGATATCAGGAGGCAGCGAGAACCGAATTTACATATCTACTCGTTGTTATAATAGAGAAGGGTTATCTATTACCAGCACACATCGAACCATTTACATCCGTGACCGCGCATCTTGTCTATGCAGCAGTCCTTACAGATTCTTGCTCCCTTGGGGTTGTGAGTCTCGCACACCCTCAATATCTTTTTCCGATTGCAGTCGTGGCATGTCATTAGTTATAGCACCTTCCGCACGTCCGGTAGAAAAGACTTTGTAGCATTCTTGTAACAGTCTTCTTTTAAACATTTCTATATTCCAATATAGTGATTTAATGCGCGATTGCCTGCCACAGAAACATCCACTACACTTCCTGTTCCGCCTTCGGGAATAATGTCATCGTTTGAAACATAAAATGCGGATTTCCGCTGTCTCTGGATGCGCACCAGCGCTTATAAATGATTGATGCAAATATTCTCTATGCCAATGGAAAGGATGACCGCAAAAAAGGTAAGGATAAAGGATATTCTCCAGGGAGAATGGATAAAAAGAGAGGGTTTCGAGCCGAGTTTTGTTGCTACAGCATATGGGGACAAGCTCTCCCGCGTAAGGGTTCTTGGAACAGTTGTCGGAAAATTTGTTGCTGAAGATTCAGGATTTGCGAGCATCACTCTTGATGATTTCACAGGAACAATAAGGGCAAAAACATTCAAGTCGCTCTTCCCTCTGGAAAACGTGAATGCAGGAGATATAGTGGATGTCACAGGAAAGCTCAGGGAATATAACGGAGAGATATACATAATGCCTGAGACAGCTGCTATAATTCGCGACCCCAACTTCGAGATTCTGAGAAGGCTGGAGATAGCGAAATATCTTAGGGCCTTTGGCAGCGTCCCGCAGGATGTTGAAAAACCAGACGGTGATGTCATGAAGAGCTCTGCAGACAGAGGCGAGCTGAAAAGGGAGATTCTGAAAATAATAGAATCAAATCCTGACGGAGTTGAATTCTCGGCCATAATGAACAGCATCAGCGCTGATGAAAACTCCATTGACGCCGCTGTTACAGAGCTTCTTGAGGAAGGTATATGCTATGAGCCGGTTCCGGGAAAAATAAAGAAAATATAATCATCCATGATTCTTTTTTCTTATATCAAGATGCCTGAAATGGTTCCTTGCCCTCCTGTTCCCGAACACGCTTTCGAGCTTCCTTATTATCGTTCCGCCGCTCACGAAGTCCGGAACAACCACAAAGTCTGCGCCAGTGGAGTAGAGAAGCCTTGCATCCTCCTCTGAATGCGCTCTGGCGTAAACCTTTATTCCGGGATTGTGCCTCTTGGCCTTTGCTGTGATGAAACCTGAAACATCTGTATCAGGTATAGTCACTATAGCTATCTTTGCCCTGTACACTCCTGCCTCCCTCAGAATCTCCTCATTGTCCGCATCTCCATAAAGAGCGTATACATCCTCTCCGGCAAGCTCCTTTATCACCTCAGGATTGTGCTCCACCACTATGAACTTTACGCCCAGCCCTTTCAGATAGTTCACAAGCCTCCGTCCCATCACATCGCATCCGAACACCACCACATGGTTGCTCAAGCCGTCGCCGGGTTTCCTCTGTATCCTTTCCACGTATCTCGGGCTTCCAAAAAATCTCTTTCCCGGAAGACGCCTCCCGGCAAAAAAAGCATATATCCGCTTCCTGAACTTCATGAAGTAGGGAGTTAGTATCGCTGAGACTATCATCACGCTTATGATAAGGGAGAACACGCCGTTCGAGATGTGGCCGAAAGCCAGACCGAGCGAAGCGAGTATGAATGAAAACTCACTCGCCTGACCCATCCCGAGCCCTATTATAGAGGACGTTCTCCCCCCATAACCCATGATCAGGTATATAAGCGAGAGGATGACCGGTTTCACAATAACCACAAGGAGAAGAATGACAACAAACTCGTTTAACATTCCTCCAAGAGCGGAGAAATCGAGCTGAAGCCCGAGCGTGGAGAAGAATATCACGAGGAAGAAGTCCCTGAGGCTCCTCATCTTGTTGTATATCTCTATGTTATAGGGGCTCCGCGCAAGCGCTATTCCTCCAAAGAACGCCCCTATCGCTATCGGGAAGTTCAATATGGCTGACACGGAGATGAACGCGAAGGCGACTGACACTGTGGTGAGGAAGAGAAGCTCGCTGGAACGGGACACCCTGTCAAGCACAGGCCTGAACACAAACCTGTTCAGCACAATTGCGATGGCAAAGAGACCGAGTCCGTTTATCATGGAGTCCGTGAAGACGTCGAAAGCAAAGGCGCCGTCTATGCTCTTCAGCACGGGAATCATCATTATCACAAGAAGGTCCTGCAGGAGGAGGACTCCTATCATTATCCTTCCGTGAAGGGTGTTTATCTCGTTCCTGTCCACGAGGAGCTTTGCCACTATCATGGTGCTGCTGAATGCAACCAGAGCGCCTATATAGAGTCCTGTCACTCCGTCAAGGCCAAGAACCAGGGAGATTATATAACCAAGCGAGAAGGTGGCTGCTATCTGCACGACACCGCCTATAAACGATGCCCTCCCAACGCTCTTGAGCTTCTGCACGTCTATCTCGAGCCCTATCGTGAACAAAAGAAGCGCTATTCCGAAATCAGCGAGCATGCTTATCTCAGAGAGGTTTCCAATGAATCCGGTGATGTTTCCCAGAATAATGCCTGTTGCGATGTAGGCCACGAGAAGCGGTTGCCTGAGATACCTTGCAGCATAAGCAAGGAGAGTGGCAAATACTATTATAATCCCTATGTCAACAAGAAGAGCGTTCGTCATTCTATCTGTTTATATATTTATGCGCGCGCCGGGTTAAATAAATTGGAAACTTGTCAAAAGGAAGGAAGTGATTGCATGATATGCCTTGGAATAGAGAGCACTGCGCACACGTTCGGCGCAGGCATCGTGTCCTCTGACGGAAAGGTTCTTTCCAATGTTTCGGATACGTATGTCCCGCCGAAGGGCTGGGGAATAAAGCCTGCAGACGCTGCCGCGCATCATGAAAGGGTCTCCTCCCAAATCGTGGAGTCCGGCCTCCTGAAGGCTGGCCTGTCTTCCAAAGACATATCCCTCGTCGCATATTCGCATGGTCCGGGACTTCCTCCCTGCCTGAGAAAAGGCCTGGACGCCGCTCTCCGGTTCTCGAAAGAGAATGGAATACCTGTTGTTGGAGTGAACCACTGCATAGCGCATATAGAGATAGCAAAACTCTTCACAAAAGCAAGGGACCCGGTTGTGCTCTACGTCTCCGGAGGAAACACGCAGGTCCTGTCCTTCTCGGAAGGCCGCTACAGGACGTTCGGCGAGACAATGGACATAGGCATAGGCAACGCCCTCGACAAGTTCGGGAGAAGCGCTGGCATTGGCTTTCCGGCTGGCCCGGAGATAGAGAGGCTCGCTCGGGAGTCGAGAAAATACATAGAACTTCCCTACACGGTGAAGGGAATGGACCTCTCCTTCTCAGGCATAGTTACAGAGGCGCTCAGAAAACTCAAATCAGGAGAGAAACTTGAGGATGTGTGCTTCTCCCTCCAGGAGACGCTTTTTGCGATGCTGACCGAGGTGACAGAGAGAGCCCTTTCGCATACAGGAAAGGACGAGGTCATAGTCACGGGAGGCGTGGCTGCCAATTCCCGGCTCAGGGAAATGCTTGAAACGATGTGCAGGGAGAGGGGAGCGAGATTCCATTCCGTTCCGAAGGAGTTCTCAGGAGACAACGGCGCGATGATTGCATGGACAGGAATTCTCTCATACTCCTCAGGCAATAGAACAGTGAAACCTGATATATACCCGAACGAGAGGACAGATGATGTCGATGTGCTATGGCTTAAGTGAACATGCCATGAGCGAAGAGTGAAATACCTTTAAATATATATAGTTAACATATCTATTCCATACCTAACGCCGAGTTAAGGGCGTCGATTCGGAATCGCAATCATTGGAGGGCTGATATGAAAATACCGGTCTATAGCCTGAAAGGAGAAGTCAAAGGAAGCATTAGCTCAGCTGTTTTTTCTCATCCCGTGAGGGAAGACCTCGTGTGGAGGGCGGTTGTTGCAGAACAGGCAGCAAGAAGGCAACCGTACGGGACAGATGCGCTTGCCGGAATGCGCTCCTCCGCTCATTATCACGGAAGGAGAGGAATAAGGCACAGCATGATGAACCGCGAGATGGCAAGAATGAAAAGGATTCACGGTTCAGGTTATCTTCACATGACAGCGAGGGTGGTCCCGCAGGCGGTGAAAGGAAGAAAGGCCCATCCGCCGAAGCCTGAGAAATCATGGGAGAGGAAGCTCAACAAGAAGGAAAGGATAGCGGCCATTCTCTCCGCTGTCTCCGCATCCGCTGTAAAGGAGATTGTGGCGTCAAGGGGCCACAGGATAGACTCGCTCAAGCATGTTCCATTAATAGTTGAGGACAGGCTTCAGGAACTCAGGAAGACAAAGGATGTTATGGAATTTCTCGAGAAGGTCGGCCTTTCCGAGGAGATAAGCAGGGCCAAGGAGAAGAAGGTGAGGCCGGGAAAGGGAACCTCAAGGGGAAGGAGATACAGGAAGAAGAAGGGTCCTCTCATAATAGTTGCAGAGGACAAAGGAATATCAAGAGCAGCGAGAAACATACCGGGCGTGGACGTGGCAGAGGCAGGAACGCTCTCTGTGGAAGCTCTGGCCCCGGGAAGCATGGCGGGCAGGCTTTGCATAATTACAGAGTCCGCGGTGAGTCAGCTGGCCAGACTTTCAGAAAAGGAAGCGAACGCTCCTGCAAAGAAGAAGGCAGGCGAGTGATATGGCAGAGAAGAATACCCAGTCGGCGCAGTGGAAATTCCTGATGCATCCCCATCTTGCAGAGAAATCCATGAACCTTGTAGAAATGGAGAACAAGCTGGTGTTCATAGTCAGAAGAAATGCTACAAAGAAGGATGTGAAGAGAGAGGTTGAAGGAATATTCGATGTCAGGGTCAGCAAGGTGAATCTTGAGATAACGAGAAAGGGCGAGAAGAAGGCGTACGTCAGGCTGCATCCCGACTACTCTGCAGCTGACATCGCTTCAAGGCTTGGAATGCTGTGAGGCTGATATGGACGCTCATAATCCCTATCCGATACAACCAGTGGGAAACCTCTACATAAGAAAGGAGAAATTCCACAATCCCGTGGTTGGGGAGCACTATCTCGTCAGGGCGGACGATGGAACGCTGTACTGGTTCCAGATAACCGCTCTGGACGAATACATGGCAAAGGTCAGAATAGTGGAAGAGATAAGATAACTCGCACAGGAAAGCTGGACTGCTAACACAGGATGAACAGGCAGTCGCAGCATGTTGCGTAGTGTGGTAGTTGCAAGGTCGTAGGTTCAAGTCACAAGGCGAAAGAAAACTGGACGTGACCGAACCGATTGCACGTCACGTCTCCGTCACTGTCACACAGGAAAGCTGGACTGCTAACACAGGATGAACAGGCAGTCGCAGCATGTTGCGTAGTGTGGTAGTTGCAAGGTCGTAGGTTCAAGTCACAAGGCGAAAGGATGGGAAAAAGAATAATACAGCAGAGAAGGGGAAGAGGCACCCTCACGTACAGGGTGCCGGAGAGGAAGTTCAAGCCGTTGGTAGCCTACAGGCCGGTCGGCGGGAAGGTCGTTGATATAATAAGCTATCCTCTCATGAACGCTCCCCTTGCTGTGGTGGAGTACGCTGATGGGAACAAAGGATATATAATAGCCCCGGAGGGCATGAAGGTGGGAGAGAACCTTAAGAGTTACGTAATGCCTGTTTCGCAGGTCCCCGAAGGAACAAAAGTCTTTTCGATAGAAACATATCCGAATTCCGGTCCGAAACTGTGCAGAACCTCGGGCTCCGCCGCGATAGTTGTCGCAAGAAGCGAGAAGGAGTGCATAATCCAGCTTCCGTCAAAGAAAACCAAGAAGCTTCATCCAGATTGCAGGGTTACGGTTGGCGTGCCTGCGGGGGAGGGAAGGAAGGAGAAACCGATGCTCAAGGCAGGAAAGAAATGGATAGCTATGCACAGGAGAGGAAAGCTCTATCCAAGAACGTCCGGAGTCGCGATGAACGCTGTCGACCACCCGTTCGGAGCTGGGTACAGCGGTCTTGGAAAACACAAGAGCGTCTCCAGGAACGCGCCGCCCGGAAGAAAGGTCGGCTCGATATCACCGAGGCGTTCCGGAAGGAGGAAGAAGTAAAGCTTATATAGCACGGAACGCATAACTCACTGAAACCATGCGCTCACGCTCGCATGCGCAAAGAAAATGTGCATTGCAAGTCGGAAGGCGAAGTCAGTTGGACACGACCGAACCGTTTTCACGTCGTGTCTCCGTCACTGTCACATGGAGTGAAAGTCACAAGGCGTTGGTGAGCTGGACTGCACCGAACCGATTGCCTGTGCAGTCTCCGTAACTGTCGCACAGGAGAGCTGGGCTGCTAACATCGATCGAACAGGCAGCAGCAATATGTTGGACTGAGTGATAGTCATAAAGTCGTAGTTAAAGTCACAAGGCGAAGAGAATGGCAAGAGAATTCACCTACAAGGGAAAACCGCTGGAAGAGCTCAGGAAGATGAGCATGGAGGAATTTTCCCAGCTCATCCCCTCGAGAAGCAGGAGAGCCCTGAAGAGAGGCCTGACAGAGTTGCAGAAAAAGCTTCTCCTCGACATAAGAAAGAATCCCAACGCTTTTCATAAGACCCATGCGAGGGACATGGTCATAATCCCGGAGATGATAGGGGTGAAGATAGGCGTGTACAACGGAAAGGAATACGTGCCTGTGCAGATAAAGCCTGAGATGCTCGGCGACAGGCTCGGGGACTATGCGCTCACGAGAAAGCAGGTCAGACACTCTGCACCGGGATTCGGAGCGACCAAGTCATCCAAATATGTTCCGCTCAAGTAAGGTTGTGATAACATGCCATCATACGCTTACAATCCGGAGAACAGGAATGTCGTCAGAGCGTATGGCAGGGGACTCGCTGTCTCCACAAAGTCCTCCGCTCTTGTATGCCGGCATGTCACCGGCATGAGCCTGCAGAAAGCAAAGAGATTCCTTGAAGAACTCATAGAGCAGAAGACCAGCATATCCGGAAAGCACTACACCGGTGTTGCCGGGGAAATCCTGAGGCTGCTTGCAAGCGCGGAGAGCAATGCCGAGTTCAAGGGCCTCGACCCTGCGAGAATGGTTGTTCATGTTTCCGCTCATAAGGGATTCACGTATTACAGGCCAAGAGGAATGAAGAGAAGGAGGGAGAAAAAGAAGGTCACGAACCTTCAGGTGGTGCTGGAGCAGAGATGACGAGGTGAGAGAATGACAGGAGAGCATGACATAAACCCGTTCAAGAAGTATGACATAATCACGAGAGACGAGATTCTCGCTCAGGGAATAGCCGCGCGGCTGGGCATAGAGCCGTCGGAAGAGGATGGGGTGTACAGGTTCTTCGGAGTTCCGGGATATGAAGTTCCGGATGTGGCTGTGCATAACAGGAACAGGGTTGATATAGTAAAGACCTGCGAGAGGGGGTGCGGTGGATAGCATGCTGCTCAAGGAATACTTCGTCAAACAGGGAATAAAGGAGGTTGAGATAGAGGAGTTCATAAGAAAGCACTTCCCTCAGGGAGATTATGCCGGCACTGAGATAAAAAGAACCCCCCTCGGTGTGAAGATATTGATATACACGCACAAGCCTGGAAGGATAATAGGAAGGGGAGGAAAGACCATAAACGAGATGACAGATGCCATAAAGCAGAGGTTCGGCCTCGACAACCCCCAGCTCGATGTCAAGGTGATAAGGAATCCCAACCTCAACGCAAAGATAGTGGCAAAGCAGATAGCCTCCGCACTTGAGAGAGGCTATAACTTCAAGAAGATAGGGAATCTCACGATAAAGAGGATAATGGATGCCGGGGCAGTGGGTGCTGAGATAATAATATCAGGAAAGATGGGAGGAGGAAAGAGCATGTCCTCCAAGTTTGTGGAGGGCTACCTCAAGCACTGCGGAGAGCCGGCCAAGACGCTTGTGGATTACGGTTTTGAGGAGGCCCTTGTCAAACTCGGAAAGATAGGGGTGAAAGTGAAGATAATGAAGGAGTTTCAGGAGATAACAGGAGAGATAACAAAGAAGAGAAAAGGAGAGGAGAGTGCCCCAGCCAAGAGGCAGGATGCAGATGACGAGATTAGCAAGATTGCTGAGGAAGTGCTTCCCGAAGAGGAGAAGCTTGAGGAGTTTGAGGAGAAAGACCAGAAGAAAGCGAAATGAGTTTCAGCCTCATTTTTATATTCGCGAATACAAAATAAAGGTGAAGGATGGCAAGAGAGAAAGCGTCTGAATTGAGGAAGCAGGACATGCCCACCCTCCAGAAGAAGATGTCAGAGCTGAAGCTTGAACTCTCGAAGGAAAAGGCGAACGCCTATGTGGGAGCGAACGTTACTTCTCCGGGAAGAATAAAGGAGATACGAAGGTCTATAGCGAGAATAAACACTGTTCTTGCGGAGATGCAGGGAAAGAAAGCAAAGGAGGAAGCTGGCTGATGGATAACATCTGCGACAAGTGCGGTCTGCCGAAGGACCTCTGCGTATGCGAGACCATAGCGAAGGAAAGCGAGAAGATAAGGATATCTGTTGAGAAGAAGAGGTACGGAAAGAACGTGACTGTAATCGGCGGCATAAGCAAGGACGCCGACCCAAAGAAGGTTCTCAAGGAACTTAAAACCAGGCTGGCGTGCGGAGGCATAATAAGGGACGGAAATATAGAACTTCAGGGCAACCACGGAGAGAGGGTGAAGCAGATTCTGGTGAAGCTGGGATTCGACGAGAAGCTCATCGAAATCGCATGAGCGCTCATGCTGATTGCTCCATGGACTTGAATATCCAAAATATCGGTTCTCTCTGCGTTCTGATACCGCTTTTTTGAAACCTCAAAAGCGATATTATTTTCGCGTTTTCACGGAATTGATTCTCAGAGCCGTGCTGATTAATTAATAAGCGGGACCAATTCTATAGCATGGAGGCATCTTGGCGCTCTGAGCTGTCTGTGGGAGAGAGGATGATAGACAAGCAGCACAAAAGCCTTCTTGAGCATCTCGACAGGCTCGTTTCCATACTCTCCTCGCTTGATGTGAACATAGGCCAATTGAGGGAAACGCTTCATTTCCTCCACACCTATATAAAGGAACATTTTGCATACGAGGAGGATTACATGGAGAGGAACAGCTATCCGGGCCTCGAAAGCCACAGAAAAATCCATCAGGGCTTTGTCAGGTTCTACCTCTCGCTCCAGAAACGGCTCATAGAGAAATCGTCTTCCCCGAACTTCTCCTCCGTTGACATCAGGGAGCTTCTTGAGGAAGCGAAGAACTACCTCTCCTCCTGGGTGAATCACATAGAAGTGGAAGACCGCAAATACGCGGAGTACATAAATAAAAAGAAGCGAGAAAAATGAATAACATGAGAGTTAAGGAATTACTGAGGCCGAACAAAAAGAGGCTTATGATTTTTGCGACATTGTTCCTGATTCTGCCTCTCATAGACCCTACTCCTCACTACCCAATAATATTTCCGTTCTTTGGTGGGTATATGATTCTGGTAATGGCCTTGAGCGTTTTGTTTCCTTCACCGGTTTCCGTTCTGAGTTATTTCTCGTTTCCTGTTCTAGTCGCACTCTTCATAAATCTGGTAATCGCTTATCTTGTTGCATGTATCTACACTTACGACGGAATAAACAGCAGGCGGAGAAACATAATAAAGATGCTGGTTTTCCTTTATTTCATGATATGCGTTTTCTTCTTCCTTCTCTGGTTTTTTGGAACGTTATTTACGCCGATATGTTGTTAGGGTTCTCGTACGGTTCCGCTATTTCAGAACCAATATAAATCCCTCCTGCAAAGCAATTGCATGAAGATATCCGTCATCTCGGACGTGCATCTAGGCTATGCGAGGGGGACCGAGAGGGAGGAGGACAGCTTCGAAGCGTTCTCTGAGGCCATAAAAAAGTCGATTGACTGCGACGCCATTCTTATTGCAGGCGACCTCTTCGACTCAAGAAACCCGGGAACAGACGTTCTTGCGAGGGCGATGGAGATACTGATAGAACCGCTTGCTTCTCCTTCTGACGTTTCCATACTCAACGGAGACGGAAAGGACGTGACAGGCCTTTCGCCCGTGCACCATTCCGGAATCCCTGTCATAGCGATACACGGGACTCACGAAAGAAGGGCGAAGGGGTTGATAAATCCCGTGCAGGCCCTCGAAAAAGCCGGGTTTCTGATACACCTCCACTGCAACTCCGTGGTTCTCAGGAAAGGGGACGAAAGCGTGTGCATCCACGGGATGTCCGGAGTCCCGGACCAGTACAGCGAGGCCGTTCTGAGGAACTGGAAACCAGAGCCGCTCGCGGGTTGCTTCAACATACTCATGCTTCACCAGTCCCTGAAGCCGTTCGTGTTCTCGAGCCATTCCATAGACCTGTCCGTCCTCCCAAAGGGATTCGACCTCTACGTGTGCGGCCATGCGCACGACTCAAAAAAGGCCTCCTGTTCCGGCTCCCCCCTGCTTATTCCCGGCTCGCTGATAACCACCCAGATAACAAAAGAGTCCGCCAGCCCGAGGGGCTTCTGGACCCTGGACACGGAAAAAGCCGCGCTTGAGTTTCACGAGCTCGAGAACCAGAGAAAGATCTATGTCGAGGACATAGAGGGCTCTGCAGAGAAAATAGAGTCCAGAATAAAGGAGATACTCTCGGAGAGGCATAAGAAGAAACCGATAATAAGGTTCAGGACGCGGAATCGTGAGGTCCTCGACGCTTCAGGGATAGCAAGGAAATTCCACGGCAGCGCTCTGGTCTCTTTCCGCCTTATAGGGACAGGAGACGAGGCGCAGCCTGTAAGGAGCATAGAGGAGCACAGACTCTCTGTGGAGGAACTGGGAAGGAAGCTGCTGGAAGAGAATCTTTCATCCATGGGCCTGAACAGCCGAGTGTTTGAGAGTCTCTTTGACATCATGCGCTCCGGAAGGCAGGATGACGGCCTCTCCTTTTTAAGGAGCTCTGTCAAAGAATTATTCGCGAAGGAGGAAAAATGACGGAGATTGGGAGGGAGACTGTAAGAAAGGTGGCAAAGCTTGCGAGGATAATCCTCTCTCCTGAAGAGGAGGAGGAATTCTCAAGGGACATGAAGGAGATACTCCGAGCCTTCGGGAAGATAGCGAAGGCTGACACAAGGAACGTGAAACCCTCCTTCCATCCCATAGAAATCAGCGAGAAACTCAGGAATGACAGAATCGAATCCTCGCTCCCGCAGGAAGAGGCGCTCTCCAACACGAAGAACAAGGAGAACGGGTTCTTCAGGGGTCCGAGGGTCGCTTAACTCACAAAACCTTATTATACGTCCCGGCAAGATTATTCCATGTGCTACGCCATACCCGGAAGGGTTGTTGCTTTCGAGGGAAACAGGGCTGTAATAGACTATTTCGGGGAAAGAAGGAGGGCCATCAACGAGATTAAGAATCTTTCTGTCGGAGACTATGCCTATGCCCAAGGCGGCTTCGTGATAGCCAAGGTTCCTGAGGAGGAAGCCAGGCAGACGCTCGATGCCTGGAAGGAGCTGTTCTTCGAGCTGAAGAAGAGGGACGATTCCTTCTCCCGCGCTCCTGAAGAAGCTAAGCTGGAAAAGTTTGTCAGGAAGGCTGAGAACGGAAACATAGCCAGGAAGGAAATACTCTCCATACTCAAGACTCCTGACAGGGATCTCAACAACCTGTTCAGCACCGCGAACTCCCTGAGGAAGGAAAGCCTTGAGAATGCCTGCTGCGTGCACGGGATTATAGAGTTCTCCAACCACTGCAGGAACGACTGCTTCTACTGCGGGCTGAGGAAGAGCAATGCCCGGATGAGCAGGTACAGGATGACAGTTGAAGAGATAGCCAATGCCGCTGAGCATGCGGTGAACGACCTCGGTTTCAGGGCGCTGGTCCTCCAGTCCGGAGAGGACCCCTTCTACACCCCCCAGATTCTCGAGGAAACCATAAGTAAGATAAGGGAGAGATGCGACGCCCTCCTGTTCATGAGCGTGGGAACAAGAAGCAGGGAGACGTATGAAAGGATGTACAATGCAGGGGCGAGGGGGATACTTCTCCGTTTCGAGACATCAAACAGGAGGCTCTACTCCTCCCTCCACCATGGAAGGAAGGCGGACTTTGACGAGAGGCTCTCCCTCATAAGACATTGCAAGGAGATTGGCTACATAGTTGCCACGGGATTCATGATAGGCCTTCCTGGCCAGACACTGGAGGACCTGGCCGATGACATACTCCTTACAAGGGAGCTGAGGGCAGACATGTGGTCCTTCGGTCCATTCATACAGCACCCCCAGACGCCTCTGGCGTCCTGTTCGCCTCCGGACCTGAACCTTGCTCTCAAGGTTATCGCGGCATCGAGATTCGCCGACAGGAATGCCAAGATACTCGTCACCACAGCTCTTGAGACTCTTCACAGGGACGGAAAGAGGAAAGGCCTCCTTGCCGGTGCCAACTCCCTGATGATAAACGTTACCCCCAGAAGATACAGGGAGAATTACACCATATATCCGGGAAGGCCGGACAGGGACAAGGAAATAGAAAGGAACATAAGCGAGACAGTGGAGCTTCTCCATTCAATAGGGAGAGCCCCGACAGACCTTGGTGTTTAGATGGATGCGAAAAGGATAGTTAACGAGAAAGAGATAGAAGGGATTCTTGCAGACACGGGAAGCCCTTCAAAAAGGGACATCGAGAATGTCCTTAAAAAAGCGGGACAGAAGAAGGGTCTCTCCCTTCAGGACGTCTCCATTCTCCTCAATGCGGACAGAAAATACGAAAGCAGGATGTTCAGGACAGCGGGCAAGATAAAACGTGACATATACGGCGAGAGGCTCGTTCTGTTCGCACCCCTTTACGTCTCGAGCCACTGCGTCAATGACTGCGAATACTGCGGGTTCAGGAGAAGCAACAGGAAGCGGAGGAAAAGACTCTCCCTCGAGGAGGTGAGGGAGCAGACCAGAATTCTGGAGGCAATGGGGCACAAGCGTCTCCTTCTGGAATTCGGGGAGCATCCGGAACTCAATGACATAGACTATGTTGTTGACGTAATCAGGACGATATACAATACAAAATCGGGACGCGGAGAGATACGCAGGGTAAACGTGAACATAGCCGCGACCACGACAGAGAACTACAGAAAGCTCAAGGAGGCGGGAATCGGGACATACCAGCTTTTTCAGGAGACCTATCACAGGAAGAGCTTTGAGTCCCTCCACAACGGCCCGAAAGCCGATTATGAGAGGCAGCTGTTCGCCCATGACAGGGCGTTCAGGGGAGGTATAGATGACCTTGGTCTTGGCGTTCTGTTCGGGTTGTATGACTACAGGTTCGAGGTGCTTGCGCTTGTCTCGCATGCGCACTATCTTGACAGGAAATACGGAGTCGGGCCGCATACATTCTCTGTACCGAGATGGCAGCCTGCTGACGGGGTTGCATGGAAAGAGCCTCCT
Source organism: Candidatus Aenigmatarchaeota archaeon (assembly GCA_015520105.1). GTDB lineage: Archaea > Aenigmatarchaeota > Aenigmatarchaeia > QMZP01 > QMZP01 > WAQT01. The sequence continues at coordinate 18,929 of WAQT01000059.1, read as the reverse complement.
CACCCCGTATCAGAGAATGAACTTCTCAGGATAATAGCGATACTGCGGATGGCAGTTCCCTACACCGGGATGATAATATCCACGCGGGAGAGGCCTGAGATACGGAAAAAAGCGTTCGAGATAGGCATATCGCAGACATCCGCTGCATCCAGAACCTCCCCCGGAGGATACGGAAAGAAGCAGGGTGTTTCCCAATTCAGCATCCACGACGAAAGAAGCGTGGACGAGGTTGTAAGGGATGTCCTTCGCCAGGGACTCCTCCCGAGCTTCTGCACTGCCTGCTACAGAAAGGGAAGAACGGGCCAGGCGTTCATGGATCTCGCCAAGCCTGGAGAGATACACAATCTCTGCAGACCGAACGCAATACTGACGTTCAAAGAATACCTTGAGGACTACGCCTCTCCCGAAACCAGGAGGCTGGGAGAGGAGATTATAAAGAAATATCTCTCAATGATAGAGGACCCCTCTGCAAGGAAAGAGACGCGCATACGGCTTGAAAGGATAGAGAACGGCGAAAGGGATATATATTTCTGACTAGACGTCCACGGCCTTGCTGCCGTTCCAGACCTTCCTTTCCTTGCTGTCCTTATCCAATACAGCCAGAAACCGCCCATCCTTCAACGGAATGAGAAAGTAGTGCTCCTCGCCCTCCGGTGTTTTCAGCACTATGCTTCTCTTTCCCTTCTCAACGGGATTTCCTGTTTCCGGGTCAATGTAATCGTACTCCACGAACTCCCCCCTTCTCAAAAGCCTTCTTACCTCTCTCTCGCCCTTTCGATTAATCGTTATGACGGATTCCGGATAGTCCATGCCTCACTATTGGATTTTATATTTAAATCCTGACGCAAATAATTCCTTGATGACTATGGATTCCAGCCCTGTATGCATAATATGCGGGAAGCAGGTTGGAGAGAACGGGTTCATAGGAACCATAAAGGACATAAGCGTCACTTTCTGCGAGGAGCACGCAAGGGATTGCCAGTCATCATGCGAGAGCTGCGTCCACTCATCGAGATGTCCTGTAAGCAAATAAACGCTAAGCATGCAAAGTCGGGAAACCGGTCCCAGAATTAACCTGTTATCCGGAAACAACAGCTTGCGACAATTCTTGAATCAGTCGCCTATGCGTCCCTTATTCCTTCGGTCACGACCTTGAATATGGTCTCCCCTTCCGGAAGGCAGGGAGAGTCTATAAGCTTTGCAATCCTCTTGACATCCTTGCTTTTCCTGAGATAGATTCTGAACGTTGCCTGATGCCCGAGGACGTGGCCTCCAATCGGTGCCGTGGGGTCTCCAAAAAGTATGTCCGGCCTTGACATCACCTGATTCGTGACATACACAGCAAGATTGTACACGTCGGCAAGCCTCTGTAGCTGGTGGAGGTGCCTGTTGAGCTTCTGCTGCCTGTTCGCGAGAGTTCCCCTTCCGGTATAATCGCTCCTGAACGCGCTGGTGAGGGAGTCCACAATCACAACCTTCACGTTGTTGTTCTTTATGAACTCCTCCGCCTTCTCTGCAAGAAGAACCTGATGGTCAGAATTATACGCCCTCGCCACAAGAACGTTCTCAAGCGCCTTCTTGGGGTCAAGCCCCACCCCCTTGGCCATATCCACTATCCTTTCGGGGCGGAACGTCTGCTCGGTGTCAATGAATATAGCTTTTCCTTCAAGACCTCCCTTGTCTTTCGGAAGCTGAACGTTTACAGCAAGCTGGTGGGCAAGCTGGGACTTTCCGGAACCGAACGCTCCGTGAGCCTCTGTTATCGCCTGCGTCTCCACTCCTCCTCCAAGAAGGGAGTCCAACGATTTCGAACCCGTGCTTATTTTTCCGACCTGCTCCCTTTTTTTCAGAACAGAAGCCCCTGTCTCGAAACCCATGTTCAGCTTTTCCCTTGCAGAAGCTATTATCCTCGATGCTGTGTCCTCTCCTATTCCAACCGCTGCTGAAAGCTCTCCTGAGGAAGAAGCTGCTATTGCCATAAGGTCGGTATATCCCGCTTCCTTCAGCTTCTCAGCAGTCTTCTCTCCCACCCCGGAGAGGCTGGATATCTCATCTGACATTTATTCTCCTCCTGCTGAACATAAAATCCTTGATTCCCGTCTGTTTTTCTCCAAACACGTGCTCAAACCTTTCCTGTATCCTCTGGATGTGAAGCTCAACCCTTCTCTGAATCTTCTCCCTTGATTGAGCGTTCCAGTCCATCTATACTTATGCTTCTTCCTGGCTATATTTAAACCTGCCGGGAGGACGATTCCGCTGTTCCTATGTTCCGATGTTCGCCCTTTCCTTCACCATCCATACTTTCAATCTTTTGAATTAAATTCTCCGCTTCCCTCTTGGCGTCGACATCCTCGACCTCGTTCACCACGAATTCGAGATTCCCGCTGTAAGAGTTCCTTTTTACCCTTCCCCTGAATATAAACTCCCTTCCGAGACCCTCCACTATGGAGGAAAGCTGGAAATCCTCTCCCTTCCCTCTTAATGCGTCCTCTATCTCGTTTACGTCTTTTCCAAACACCTTCTCGGCAGCGCTCCTGAACATCACTGCCCTTATGTTTCCGGTCCCGTCATCTATCACGCCCGAAAGCACCAGATTCTTTTCCGGTGTGACCTCTCCATGCTCCTCGCATCTCCATTTTCCTTCATTCTCCTTAACCCTTGAGCCGCACACCGGGCACACCTCATAAAACGGATTCCTGTTGAACGCCTGCACAAGAGCGGCCCTTGTCTCGTTGAACTGCCCCTCTCCGAATTCCGCTATCTCCCTCCTGACAGGCTTTCCGAACCTCTCTTCTATGCTTTCCGGCGGAGGAAGGTTCACAACCTGGTCAATCTTTTCTATGCTTCCTCTCCCAATTCTCAGCTCCGGATTCCCCATGCTGTCCTCCTTTGTGTACGCCCGGAATATCCTTACACTCCCGCCTTCATTAATCCTTTCCGCAATCTCGCACTCATCGTTCCAGAGGGAAAGCCTGACCGTGCCTGTCTCATCGCCAAGAACTATATTCACCACCTTCCCCTGTTTCCCGTTCCTTTCGAATTCCCTCGGCTCCTGTATCCTAACAACCCTTGCGACAAGCTCGACTGACCTGAGGCCGGGAACGAGATTCTTTATTTTGAGCTGCCTTTTTGTCTCCTTCAGAAGGTTCACTCCCAACTCTCTCGCCACTATATAGGCGGCTCCCTCCTCAGACACGAGACCGGAAAGCTCCTCCTGTTTCTCGGCTATAAGCTTCCTTATCTCTTCTTCGCTTGCCTCAGAGTGCTCGCGAATCTTTTTCACTATTTCCTCGACAGAGAACATGCAATCCCCCATGAACTGAATAAATATGGAGGCAGTGTTTTTATAGGTTAGCGGATTCTTGCATGCGTGCAAATATGTTTTTAACCCCCTGACGCAAAATAATGCTATGGACTCAAAGTTCGCTCTCGCTGTAGCAGCCGTTTTCATTGCCACCTTCCTCTCTTTCTACTACATAGTGTATCCTGCAATATTCACCCCCAGAATCTCGGACGCCCAGAGGGCTGCGAACGCATGCGTCCTGATGTGCGCTGTCGAACTCCAGAACGGGAAGGACCTCTCCACCGGGCCATGCATCTCGAACGAGATAATACCGGGCTGGGTGTGCGATGTCGCGCATAATCCAAGGCAGCCTGTGGACAACAAGCCCGAAAACCAATGCCCGGCCTACGGGAGGAACGCAACCCATTTCATAGAGGTTGACCCGTCATGCAACTTTATAAGGGCGGTATAGCGTCTGCGCATGATAGCAAACGCTTAAAAAACTAAACTGCAATCCATTCTCATGGAAAACCCGGCCATCATACACCTCGAGGATGACAATATTATATCATTTATAATGTCCATTAAATGCGATAAGGAGAATGTTGATTATAAGAACTTGAAGACATTGAGAGAGCTGGAGGAGAATCTGGACTCGTTATATAAAGAACCATGCCTCTTTATCCTTGATGGCAACTTCCCGAGGGAAGAAGGATACCCGGCAGAGCTGCTTGCCGGCGATGCTGCCAGAATTATAAAGAACAAATATCCTGAATCCAGTATAGTGTTCTATTCTGGAAACCCTCTTATCAGGGAAATAGCAAAGGAATACTCGTCCCCTTTCTTTATCAAGGGAAGAACCGACCCCTGCAGTCTCCTTCACGAACTGGTGTCACTGTACGAAACCAGGAACCGGTTTTAACATCCAGCAACTCAGAACAGCACTCGAGTCCTGAAAAGATATTTATATCACCTCTTCAATCATTCTTGGTGAAATCATGGCGCACAAGGTAATAGTGTATTCCACTCCCACCTGCCCCTGGTGCTTCAGGGCGAAGCAGTTCCTCAAGGAGCACGGAGTGGAGTTCGAGGATGTGGACGTCTCTGCTGACCATGCAAGAGCGCAGGAGATGATAGAGAAATCCGGCCAGATGGGTGTTCCTGTTCTGGACATAGACGGAAACATAGTGGTCGGGTTCGACGTGGAAAGGATAAAGGGCCTTCTGGGAATAAAAGAGTAACTCGGTCAAGGCTGCATGAAAGCGCTCACTGCGGGAGAGATGAGGGAGATAGACAGGGTAATGTCAGAAGAGATAGGAGTGGATACCCTGCAGATGATGGAGTCAGCGGGTTCGGGCGTGGCGCGTGTCGCATCGATGCTTCTCAGTCGCGCAGACGCAAGGGTTCTGGTTCTCGCCGGAACAGGAAACAACGGAGGCGACGGTCTCGTTACCGCGAGATACCTCTCGAACATGGGATATTCCGTGAAAGCTGTTCTCTCCAAACTGCCGGAAAGCGTCATTATCCGTAGACAGAAAAGCGTTCTTGAAAGAATAGGAGTTCCGGTTCTTATCTTCAATGAAAGCATTAAGGAAGAGTTAAAGGACGCCGACCTTGTGATAGACTCTCTCCTCGGCTACGGTGTTTCCGGAAATCCGAGGAAACCCGTGTCTTCCATTATAGAGCTTGCAAACGCGCACGGGCATATACTTTCAGTAGATATTCCATCGGGGCTCGACCCAACTACAGGAAAGGCGATGAAACCATGCATAAAGGCGTCGGCCACTGCGACTCTGGGCTTCCCGAAATCCGGCCTCCTCAGAAACGACGGCAGGAAGCTCTCAGGCAGGATTTATGTGGTGGATATAGGAATACCTCCGCCGCTTTACGAGAGGTTCGGCATAAGTGCGGAGGAGGCAAGAAGAATTGCCAGGGAATGGATACGCATTCTGAATTAGCGGGACAAAACCACAAAGCCAAGTTTTATAAGTATTATTATCTTATCTCCCACAGATAGCATGCCGGGAATATCAGGAAAGTACCTCATGGTCGCTCTCGCGGCACTCATACTCTTTCTCGGCTCGTTCGCTCTCACTGGGCAGTTCGCATCGGACGCTGGCCAGGGAGACAGGACAGTTGGAGAAATAAAGACATTCAGATATTTTGACGGAGAGGCATGCACAGAGGACGGCAAGCCGGTCATATACCTCTTCTCCACCACATGGTGCCCGCATTGCAGATGGATTAAATCAACGTTTGACAGCGTTGTCAGCGAATACGTCAGCGAGGGAAAGATAGTTGCGCATCACTGGGAACTTGACACAAAGGACGACACGCTCACAATCGGAACCGAAGGAGTAATACCAGCTGAAGACATGGCGGTGTACACGAGATTCAATCCCCGCGGAAGCATACCAACGTTCGTGTTCGGATGCAAATACTACAGAATAGGCAACGGCTATGAGAAGCAAGGAAGGCTTGACCTTGAGGCCGCAGAGTTCAGGGCAGTGATAGAGAAACTCCTGTCCGAGTCCTGATTCGTGACCGTGTAAGATTTAAAAGCTTTTTGCTTATACGCTTAAAAAATTAATTGCCTATTTTATGCTATGGTCGCGCAAAGAAAAGGAAGTCTTGTGCAGGTTGTTGGCATTCTGCTCCCGACGCTTCTCGCAATTGCGTACTTCCCGCATTCTGCTTATGCGCTCTCGAACGTAGAACTCAGCGTCTTCAGCAACCAGCTTCCTTCGGCCTCTGTCTCTGCCTGCCCGGACAGCGTGATAACATCCGATGAACTCAATGTTGTGGTCACCAATAACGGAGAGAATACAGACACGTTCCTTCTTTCCCTCGACTGGTTCGAGAATTCCGGATTCATCGTTCCTGAGATAACCCTTGCTTCAGGAGAGTCCAGGAAGATCGAGCCCTTCTGGCTCACTGTGCCTTATGATGCCGCGCCAGGAATATATACGGCCACTGTCACAGCAAAATCCACAGTCACTGGAGATATCTCCTCCTCTGAGATTCAGGTGGAGGTGATGCAGTGCAGGGCAGTCAAACTCTCTGCAAACCCGTCTTCGTCAGACCTCTGCCTCGAAACAGAGAAAGGCGCAGAATACGAGCTAAATGTGACAAATAACGGAAAATGGGATGAGACGTTCGTTATCTCATCCGATGCCGACTGGGTAAGTTTCCCGGAGGACACGGTCACGCTCTCGCCCGGAGAGACCAAGACCGTCACCGCAACCGCAAACCCTCCAAGAACGTCTCCCGGAACGCTCTCAATAACCTTCGCAGCAACTCCAGAAGACCAGAGATTCTCCTACGTGAAGGACAGCTCAACAGTCTCCCTTGAACTAAAAGACTGCTACAACTTCAACGCCTCGCTTGAGCCAGAGGAGAGCAGGATATGTTCCGGAGAGAGCGCTGGTTTCACACTCTTTCTCAGGAACACGGGCATTTTCCCTGACATCTACACACTATCAACTCCCGAGTGGGTGAGCGTCTCGAACAGGAGCGTAACGCTTCTTCCTTCTGAAGAAAGGGAAATAAAGCTTGCGGCCTCGCCTGAAGCGGCCGGGGTGTCTGGTTTCGATGTGAAGATAACTCCGGGGCACGGCAACGAGGCAACCCTCTCCTCCACAGTCATCGCGGAACAGTGCAAATCATTCGAGATAGCTCAGATAGACATTGAGAAGACCGTATGTTCCGGTCTCTTCTCGGATCAGTTCACTGTGCAGATAAAAAACACGGGAAAGGTTGAGAACACGATATCGCTCTCAACAACATTCGGCGAGCTTGACCAAGACGAGATAACACTCTCTCCGGGAGAGACAAAGGAGGTTCACGTAAAGGTGGTCAGCCCGGCAGAGGAGGGAAGGACAAGAATAACGCTCACGGCAACAGACGGCGTAAACACCCGCACCGAAGAGATGACGCTTGTGAGCGAGAGATGCTATTCCGCGGAAGCGGAGGTGAGGCCTGAATCAGTGTATGCATGCGCAGGAGAGAACGCGAACTATTCTGTTTTCGTGAACAACACCGGAAGCATAGCGGATGTATTCACGGTTGATTACGGCATCGGTTCGGAGAGCATGTTTCTCGGTTCCGGGCAGTCTGGAAGCGTTCCTGTTGTTATACCTGTGGTGTATGAAGAACCCGGCATCTACGCTCTTCAAATAACAATCTCTTCCCAGAACGGCGTGAATATCAGCAGGGCAGCAAGCCTTAACGTCCTTCCGAAAGAGGAGTGCTACTCCGTCCTGCTTTCAGACGGGAACGGGACAATAAGGACAGGAGAGGCTACAGGAAAAGCAATAACAGTAAAGAACACGGGAAAGCTTCCGCAGTCTCTTTCGGTATCCCTTTCCGGGGCTCCTGAGTGGGTCTATCTTGAACCCCAGACGCTTGAGCTTGAGACAGGAGAGGAAGGAAAGGTTTATCTTTACGTTTCCCCGCCTTTTGGAACAGAACCCGGAGAGTACAGGTTCAGCGTTGTTGCCGGTTCGAAATATTCTGAAGGAGAGCTTCCAATCACTGTAACCGTTCCCGGAGAGGAAGGAGAGAACGAGGCTGTCGTGACCATAGGCGAGGAAAAGAATGAGACCAACGTAACGCTTAACGTAACCACTGAAACAGGGAATGAGAGCGGAGAGGGAACTCCAATAACGGGAATAGCTTCCGGAGAGGAAACCTCGCCTGACAAGGGACTCAGAATAACCGCAATAGCTGTGATAGTTCTTCTTATAATAATCATACTCGCGATAAGGTTCATTCTTCTCTTCAGGAAGTAAATGCCGGATATTGTAATTTAAGCCGTCAGTTTCTATTATTGTTATGAAGCTCGTGGAAGAAGCGCTCAGGACTCTTTTCAGAAAACCTTTCACGCAGAGGTATCCAAAGGAAAGGCCTTCAGTGCCTCCGGGGCTGAGGGGAAAGCTCGAGCACTCCAGGGAGAAGTGCGTGTACTGCGGGCTGTGCGACAGATACTGCCCATCGGACGCGATAGAGGTTGACGTGAAGAACAAGGTCTGGACACACGACCTCGGAAAATGCCTCTTCTGCGGCCAGTGCGAGGATGTGTGCAGGGACATGGCAAGAAAGAACGCGATAAAGATGACTCCCGCTTTTGAGCTCGCCTCGTACAGAAAAGCTTTCACCCGCACGCACAGAGGAAGGCCTGGAAGCTTTGCGGCAAGGAGATGAACTACGCCTTTCCTATCTCCTTCAGAATAAGCTCCTTCAGGTAATCCATGCTTTCCATGCATTCCATGCTCATGGGCTCGCCAAGACCTGTTCTTTTGGGCTGCACTCCTATGAACACAGTGTCGAAGCTGCGCTTCTTCTGCAGGTAATCAAGAAACAGCGTGAGAGGAAGCTTGTGAGTTGAGAGGTTGAGGCCCCTTACAGTGTGCAGGTCGATATGCGAGACGTATCCAGGAGCTTTTCCAAAATCTACCGCGTCCACTATCACAACCTTGTCCGGAGCAAACCTCTCTATGCTTCCAATGAAGTTCTCGGGAGAACTTTCGCATAACAGGAAGAGAACGTTCTCATCCTCGACCTCTCTCATCAGGGACTCCACTGCCTCAACCCCGGTGGCATCGTCTCCCCTGAGCCTGTTGCCTATGCCGCACACCACAACCCTCTCGGCCATTCTCCCGGTAATAATTGTCTTTCCGGTTAATAAAGCTCGTAGCACATGTCAACTTTTTAATTATCCCCGGCAATTATTTGCATGCACGAGTTCTCTTCTGTAAGGGAGGCGCTCTCGCTCATGCTCTCGATAAATCCGAAACCTCCCGGAGTCAGGATAACTCTCGGAAGGATGAGGGCAAACCCAAAGACGTTCAGGGAGATGCTTATGGAGCATCTGAGAGGAACTGAAGCAGAGGGAATGGCTATAGAAATAGTGAGCGTGCCTGTCGAGGTTTCATGCGCGTGCGGCTTCTCAGGAACCGTGCGGCTTCCTGACCACGTCCACTTCGCGAGATGCCCGCTGTGCGGAAAGGTAGCTGACATAACAAAGGGCAACGAACTCGTTGTAGAACCGGTCGCGACCGAGAGATAAAATCTATTCGTGATGTCATATTCCAGAGATGGTCAATGAAAATCCGATACCTTTTTAAGCCAACCGGAATATACAAAAGCATCAATCAAGGAGGTGTCTCCGTGCTTCGCGAAGAGGAATGGATAACAAAGCTTGATGAGGAAGACGATGAGGACTTTGATGAAGAGGACGAAGAGCCTGATTTTGATGAAGAAGATGAGGACGAGTGGGCCTGACTACCCTCTCATCACATTCCTTTCAAGCCCTCCCTCGCATTCCGGGCAGGGAGGAGCAATTCCTTTTTCGCACAGCGTTTCGTTAGCGCATGTGCATGGAGTGCAGTTGTCAGGGCACTCTATCTTATAGTTTTGCGGATTGAACACGCATTGGTCCGGATTCTGAGGGTCGCACGTCCCGTAGACTGCAAGATTGAACGCGCTTGTTATTGTAAGCAAAAGCGAGACAAAAAGCAATGCAGTGAACGCCCATGATATTGCCTCGAAATGCCTCAGCGTGAACCTCGCAATCCCGGGATGCCTCTTCATAAGCTTTGAGGTTATCTTTGCCTTGACCTTGGTGTTAAAGCCTGTCCTGCATGGCCTGAGCGTGAGCCTTCTCGTAACGCAATCGAAAGCCTCCCTTGCCCATCTCCTGTACTTCGCGGAGAATATGCCCAGGAAAGCCAGCACCACAAGAGCAGCAACGCATACTGACATGAACATCACTTTAAACGCTGTGCATTATTTTGCATAACATCAATAAAAATGTTCCTACCTCAGTTTCGCTATCTTCCGGACCTCGTCCACGAAGCTTTCAGCCTCTTCCTCGGTGTTATAGAGGTAGAGGGACGCCCTGACAGAACCCTCTATTCCGTGCGCCCTGAACCACGAGTGCACGCAGTGCTGTCCCGACCTGACCATTATGTTTGCATTGTTGTCAAGAAGCATTGCCACGTCGTGATAGCCCATTCCCTCAAGAACGAAGGAGAATATCCCGGAGCGCTGCTCCGCCTCCTCGGGTCCCAGAATCCTCAATCCGTCAATCCCGGACAGACCCTCTGTTATAATCCTGTTGAGATAAACCACGTGCTTCTCTACTCTCTCCTTCCCGACCCTGTCGAGGTACCTCGCAGCCTCGGCGAAGCCTATCATTCCCGCATAGTCCTGCAGGCCCGCCTCGAACCTCTCGGGGGGTTTGAGGAATTTATGTCCACTGTATGTGCTGTACTCCACGGTGTCCCCTCCTGAGATAAGCGGCTCCATTCTCTCGAGAAGCTCATACCTGCCGTAAAGCGCCCCAGTCCCAGTCGGACCGAGCATCTTGTGGCCGGAGAATGCATAGAAATCCACGCCGAGTTTCCGGACGTTCACATCCTTGTGGGGAACAGCCTGCGCGCCGTCCGCGAGAACCAGAGCTCCATAATCATGGGCCAGCCTGCTTATCTCCTTCAGGGGAAGTGTGACGCCGTCGAGATTTGAGGTATGCACGACCGAAACCAGCTTAACGTTCCTGTCCATAACCTCTTCGAATTCCGCGATATCAAAAGAATCTCCTGCCTTGAATATCCTGTGCTCCACCCCTTCTTTAGAGAGAGTCTGCCATGGAACTAGGTTGGAGTTGTGCTCCCTGTCGCTTGTGACCACAACATCTCCCTTCCGTAGGCCGAGGCAGCGGGCCACGATGTTTATTCCCTCAGTCGTGTTCCTCGTGAACACTATCTCCTCGCTCTTTTTCGCGCCTACGTGCTTCCCTATAGTCTTTCTCGACTCCGCCCATGCCTCCTCAGCCTCGGAACTCAGCCTGTGACCGCTCCTTCCCACGCATGCGCTGAACTCCATGTAATATCTGTTCATCGCCTCCATAACATGGACAGGCTTCAGCGTCATGCAGGCATTGTCAAAATAAACGATTGGTTTCCCTCCGACTCTCCTCTGCAGAATTGGGAAATCGCCTCTTATCTTTTCCGCGTCCATGAAACCGCCTTCTGTAAACATTGTCTTTAAATATTTAAAGAGCACCCATAATATTTTATATCTCTTTGTGAACAATATTCAGCTTGTGGAATGATGTACAAGATACTCACTGTTGCTGACAGGGTAAGGGTTCCTCCCTCGAAGTTCGGGATGAGCGTCAAGGATGCTGTCAAATCCAGTCTCGAGGACGTGTGGGAGGGAATGATAGACCGGAATCTCGGAGTGATACTCTCGGTCACGTCCGTGGGAGAGATAGGAGAGGGTAAGATACTTCCCGGAGACGGAGCGATACATTATCCTGTGGAATTCGAGCTTCTTGTGTTCTATCCGGAGCTTCATGACCTCGCGAAGGGCTATGTGATAGACGTCACGGAGTTCGGGGTATTCGTGAGGATAGGCCCTGTAGACGGCATGGTTCACGTCTCCCAGATAATGGACGATTTTGTCTCTTACGATGCGAAAAACAGGGTTTTCCTCGGAAGGGATACGAAAAGGACAATGAAGGAAGGAGACGATGTCCTCGCAAGGGTTATCTCCCTTTCAATGGGAAAGAACCAGTACAAGATAGGCTTAACCACAAGGCAGCCCGGTCTTGGATGCATCCACTGGTACAAAGAGAAGGCAAAGGAGAAAGCAAAGTCCCAGCCGAAGACAGAGGCCAAGCAGCCCCAGGAAGAGAAAAAGTCAGACCTGAAGAAGTGATTTCATGGTGAAGGGAAAGGTGTGCAGGAACTGCAGAAGGTTCGTTGAAGGAAACAAGTGCCCTGTGTGCGGCCAGTCCAGTTTCTCAAGGAGCTGGAAGGGCGTGATTGTGATAAATGACCCAAAGGAGAGCGAGGTGGCAAAGACTCTCGGAATAACGGTTCCGGGGAAATACACTATATGGGTGAAATAGCTGAGAAGGTGATTGTGTGAAAATCGATGTTCTATCAAGGAAGAAGAACCCTCTCATGAACAGGGAAGAGGTCTCCCTCTCAATACAACATCCCGGAGCCCCGACTCCATCGAGGCACTCCCTTCTTCAGGAGCTTTCGAAGCTCCTCAAGGCAAAGGAGGACGTGATAGTGATAGAGAGGATAATCACCAAGGCCGGAGGAAACCTCTCCGAAGCAAAAGCAAGGGTGTACGCGAAACCGGAGGACGTGCCGAAGCACAAGGCAGAAATGATGAAGAGAAGAACAAAGCCGCCCAAGGAAGAGGAGAAGCCCGAGGCGGAGAAATCAGAAGCCGGAGCCTCTGAGGGAGCAGGAGAGAAAAACGCGGGCGAGAAAACAGAGGCAGAAACGCCCGGGAATGCTCAGGGAGAGCAGGAGTCCGGAACCGGGGATTCATCGTCTTCGGAGCAACCACAGGAGGAAGGCAAGGAAGAGAAAAAGGAAGGATAAACAGCACGTGATATATTATGGCCAAGAAAGGAAAGGAAGCGAAGAGGAAGCCGAAGAAGCAGAGGACAGGAAAGAAGCACAGCACAGTGAAGGCTCACGAGATGTACGAGGTCAGCGGAGACTCCGTGAAAAGGAAGAGGAAGCCCTGCCCGAGATGCGGGGATGGAACATGGCTCTCGCAGCACAGAAACAGGGAGTACTGCGGAAAGTGCGGCTATACAGTGATTGAGAAGGAGAAGCAGTAATCAAGTATTTCTTCTTAACATGAAAAGTTCCTTATTAAAATCTTTCTGTCAATAGATAACCGAGGTTTATGTCAAGGTCGAGATACGGTGACCTGGGAGTTGACGTCCACAAGTCCGGCATAGAAGCATTCAAGGAGGCTGTTTCAGGACTTTATGAGCATGCCTTCTGCGACATTCATCCCGAGCCGGGCATGCCGGGATACGGATTCGTGCATCATTCCGACGGAGCCGGAAGCAAACCTGTCCAGAACTACCTGAACTGGAAAGAGACCGGGGACATAGAGGCCTTCAGAGGAGTGGCTCAGGACACCCTGGCAATGAACATCGGAGACTCATTCGCTGTCGGCGTGCCTGTATCAGGCAGCTTTGTAGATTATGTTGCGATAAACGGACTGCACGTTCCCAAGAAGGATGTTCTCGAGATACTTGCGGAAGAGTGGAAAGAACTCTTTGACATGATGAATGATTACGGAATCAACATAAGATTTGCAGGAGGCGAGACTGCCGACCTCCCGGACCAGCTAAAAACATTCGATGTCTCCGGTGCAATCTATGCCAGATACAGGCTGGATTCGGTTATCACCGGAGATGATGTCCGACCGGGAGACGTCATCATCGGGATTGAAAGCGGCGGACAGGCAATATACGAGAGGAAACCCGCCGGCGCAATCATGAGCAACGGGCTTACTCTTGCAAGACACTGTCTCATGAAACCGGAGTTTGGCGAGAAGTATCCTGAGATAAGGGAACCGGGAAAGGAATACTACGGCCCGTTCTCTCCGACAGACCGTGTTGATGATATTGAAGGAACAGTGGGCGAGGAACTGACAAGGCCTACAAGAATATTCGCGCCTGTATTCAAAGGAATAATCGAAACATTCGGAGATGCTGTTCACGGCATCGTCTTCAACACAGGAGGAGGTCACACCAAATGCCTGAGGGTGGGCAGAGGCATACATTACGTGAAGGATAATCTTCCAGAGCCGCCTGCAATATTCGGGCTTATTCAGGAGCACGGAAACGTCCCATGGAGGGAGATGTACATTGATTTCAATATGGGAACAGGAGCAGAGATATACGCCGACCCGGCCGCTTCTTCGGAGATAACAGAATACGTCAAGGAGGATTTCTGTATAGAAGCGTCAAGAATAGGCGAGTGCAGAAGGGCCAGAGGAAAAAACAAGGTCCGTCTGGAGACCGCGCACGGAAATTTCAACTACAGGTAGTGTGGATCCCAAATCCTTTTAAATTCTTTGAAACCCAAATATTAGCATGGAATGCCCGAAGTGCGGCGGCGGTTCCTATCTCTCGGACGAGGAGCTTGTGCAGCTCATATCTTCCGAGCCCGCAAGCATACTTCTCAAGGCGATATACACCTGCAGGGCGTGCAGCGAGAGGTTCTCCCGGCTCGTTGTGGACGACCTGAACAGCAGGAAGAAACAACCCCACGTCCAGACCGCTTCCTTTGCTCCTGCGCAGACTGCCACGCAGGCCCCGAACCCCTACAACTACCAGAACACGTCAAACACTCAAAACAGCAGCGAGGACGATGCCGCGGAAGGCCTGAAGTTCTTCTGAACACGCTGGGGCTGATAAATATCGCATATTGTTTGCCGTATTTTTTCTCCCAATTGGTATCAGGACCCTTCTATAGACCGCAAAAACCGCTACTCTTCCTTCTGAACGTCTCTCAGGTAGAGTCTCTCTATCCTTTCACGGGACACGAACCTCTCCAGCCTCTTCACCACATCTTCCGGAACCATTCCAGAGGATATCGCTCTTGACAGGCCGTACGCGTCTATTGTGGAGAATTCCTCAAGGAGGCCGGCATCCCTGAGTATCTCCTCCACGGCAACTCTCTCACTCTCATTCTTTCCGGGAAGCTTTATCCTCTCGCCCTTCCAGACCTTCACCACGACGTCTGAGCCTGCTATCACGCTGCTTCCTGTCCTGTCCGAGAATTTCACTATCGCCTCCCTGACCTTCTCTATCTCGTCCGTGAGCTCCTTCTTCTTTACCACAAGTTCAGCGTACCTGTTAACAAGCTTTACTCCGGGGTCGTTCAGATACTCGTTCGGTTCAAGATTCTCAACCCTGCTTATGTGCGACCATAGGGGGCAGTGAGACCTGAACTCGCACCAGTCGCATATCGCGGATTCCCTCGGCCTGAATTCCTTAGCAGAGTTTATCCTGTCTATCAGCTCTATCGTCTCTTTCCTGAGCTTCTCAAGCTGCTCGTCGCTCTTCTCCATAACAATTTCCTTGTCGTGCGCGAGGAAATGCCACACCAGCTTCACTCTCTTCGCATCGCTGTAGTTCTGCTTCACAGCTATTGCGTACAGTGCGAGCTGCCTGTCCTTCTCGAGATACTCGTTTACGGGAAGGGAACCGTTCGTCTTGTAGTCGTGAATCTCGTACACCCCGTTTCCTGCATAGGCGAGCCTGTCTATATAACCCCTCATCAAATATCTTCCCTCATTGTCCAGTCTTATCTTCACCGGAATCTCCAGACCTATTGTTCTCGGTCTGTCGAAGGGATGATACCTCCTGTAGTAGTCCCGGATGAATCTTTCTCCCATCATCCTGTAATTCTCGGGCCCGTATTCGTTCCTCACTATCAGTATACCGTCATTCCACATCTTCCTCCATCTCTCGTTGTACCATTCCAGAATCTCCTCCTCGGTGTTGAGCTTCTGGAACATCAGGTCTTTGTAAAGCTTCTCGAGCGTTTCGTGAACCATGGAACCGAGAAACGCCTCCACGCTCCTCTCAACCTCTGTCTCAAGCTTGTCTATGTACCTGAATTTGTATCTGAGACCGCACTGCTCGAACGTCAGGAGCCGGGAATGAGAAAACATAGACATTCCTATCCCATGATTCTTTTCCTTTCTGCAATAAAACGTTTTCGGGAGGAGGATTCCGGTATTCCGGTGTTATCCGCCTCTTATGGGCAATACCCTCATCCCGTCATTTCCTATCTCAAAGGGGTGTATGTTGGACGAGTGGTTGGTCATCCTCATCTTCCTGACCATGAGACTCCTCTTGTACTTCGCAAGCCCCATGTACTGCAGGACTATGACGCCGTCCACCATAAACTCTATCAGGCCGAATCTCGACAGGTTGTTGCTTTCCTCCTGAACTTCAGACGTGAACAGTCCGACCTTTCCCATGTCCCTTATCTTCTGCACCACCTTGAACAGACCCTTCCTTATCTCGAATGTGTCGTGTATGTAGAGTTCGAGCATGCTAACGGAGTCTATCACAATCCTTTTCGCGTCTATCTTGTTCACCGCCTCTACCATCTTCGTTGTGAGCGTCTGCACGTCGAACGGCTGGAACTCAAGGATTATCAGCCATCCCTTCTTTTCAAGGGTCTCGAAGTCCCACCCGAACCTCGCAGCCTGCCTCTTTATGTTTGTTGCTGTCTCTTCAGTGGTTATGTAGAGGCCCTTCTGCCTGTGCTTCATTATGCCGTTGTAGAGAAACTGCATGCAGAATATGGATTTGCACGTTCCTGTCTTTCCTGTGATCAGGTTCGTGGTTCCTTCCTCTATTCCTCCCTCTATAAGCTCGTCAAGCCCCGGTATTCCTGTTGGAACCCTCATGCCATCCCTATGGAATATTTGTCTGCTGTTTCTAATAAAACTATCACTTCTTTGCAGATTTGAGTTCGGACTCGAACTCCTTTATCCTTGCCTTTATCTCCAGAAGCTCCCTCTCGTATTCCTCCATCATCCTCCTGAACTCGTTCTCGTTTATCTTCCTCTGGTAATATTCCATCTCCGCGTCTTCCTTCGCCTTCTCCACTGCCTTCTTCTCGTTCTGGAGGTCCTTTATTCTGTCCTTCAGAAGGGAGGCCCTGTCAGGTTGTTTCTTCTTCATCTCCTTCTT
This sequence comes from Candidatus Aenigmatarchaeota archaeon, assembly GCA_015520105.1. Classification (GTDB taxonomy): domain Archaea; phylum Aenigmatarchaeota; class Aenigmatarchaeia; order QMZP01; family QMZP01; genus WAQT01. The sequence continues at coordinate 2,106 of WAQT01000059.1, read as the reverse complement.
CATCGCGCCGATGGAGAGAAGAACCGAGAGGCCTGCGATTATCATGCCTATGCCGGGCCAGTTCACTCCTACCATTGCTATGGAGGATATGGTTGCCTGATAGACATTCATGTAACCTTCATTATCCCTTGCCACAAAGCTGAGAAGGTTGTCTCCGGAAGACCTGAACGTATAGTCTCCTTCGTATATTCCCTTCCCCGTGCTGTTGAGCATGATATCCTCGCCGTTCACCTCAAGCGCAACGCTTCCGTTCTCGAGCGGGATGCCGTCCGAATAGAAGGCGCTCACCACGAAATGCACGCTCTTTCCGGTTTCTGTCACGTTCCCCTTCGGCTGGATAAGGGATACAAGGAGTTTCGGCTTTATCCTCACGCTGGTGAAACCCCTTCCGAAGAACTCCCCCTTCCTTGCGATGCAGGAGAGCGTGTGGTTGTATTCCCCGGGTTTAATGACCGAACCGCTGAGTGTATTCAATGACGTATTCAGGAAATAATCACCGTTCCCTTCCTCCGAGAGCGTTACCTCCTTTCCCTGGAACGTGCACGTGACCTCCGATCCCTCGAGGGGGGTTGCTCCATCCATAACCCTCGCCTCTATTCCGAAACTTTCCCCCTCCAGGAACGTCTGACCGCTCACTGGTGAAAGGATTTTGACAACGTATATGTCAAACTCCGACTTCCGCACAGTTATCTGAGCGACGCCCCTGCCAGAGTTTCCGTTGCTGTCGGAGGCGTCCGCTATCACCGCGCATGTTCCGGAGGGCACTATATCGGAGAGGGGAAAGGTATAGGAGAAGCTGCCTCCGGAATCCGTGTTCACGCTGCCAATGTTCTCAGACCATCCTCCGCATTCCATGCTCAGCTCAACGGTTGCCTGCGCCCCGGAACCTTTCCTGCTCACGCTTCCGGACAGGGAGACCGTGTCCGAGAGTTCGTATTCCTGCCTGTCTGTCGAGAGCTGAACCCCGAGCGAGGAGTCTATGTTAATCTCAACCATCTTCTCCTTGTCCTGCGCGGAGAACGTCAGGACATAGCTTCCGTCCGCGTCATCTCTCCCGGCCGAGACCGTGGACGAGTACGTTCCGTCTCCGTTATCGTCCAGCAGCGCCTGACCAAATAACAGCGAGGAAACCATGACGCCCATCCCCGGCTTCGGCTCGCCGTTGTCCGTTACCCTCGCCTTCAGAAGGATTTCTTCTCCTCTTGAAAATATCGAGTGCGCTGCCGGAGAGAGAATCTCTATCTCTATGTTCGAGCTGAGGTATATCTCTGCTCCGAATACCATGTCGGAGTCGGACACGTCCCCGCTTGCCGCGTCCGCGACCACCCTTATCTCATAGCTCCCTGTCTCGGACGAGTTCACATTCCATGACAATGTTCTGCTTTCTCCCTCGGCAAGAGAAAAGCTCTGGGTGTTCTGTTCTGTGGAGATGGGGCCGGACGCTTCCATAGTTTCCCACTGGCCTCCCTGCCTCCTGTACTCAAGCCAAGCGCTCACGCTCCCGCACTCACCGTAATAGCAGTAGACGGTTGCGGACACGCTGAAGGGGGTTCCGAGTTCATTGGAAAGGTTATTCATAGCGCCGATAACCAGTTTAGGGGTCTGCTGAAATTCGGGATTCTGGACATCAAGCACTCTACTGTCAGAATAATTGCTATCAACGTCAGGATTGTCCGACTCCGCAAGCACGTTGAGGTTTGTGTATGTGTTCGCAACAGTTCCTGTGAGCGTCCACTGGACATGGCAGGAGTCCCCATACGCCATATTCCCCAGGCAGGAGAAGTTCCCTGAATCCTTGGGATTCGCGTCAGCGTAGAGATCCCCGCTCCCTTCAGGAAGGGTGTCCGTCCCCAACCGCGCGGCGGCAGTGATGTTCCCGCAGTACGCGCTTTCCTCTCCCATGCAACGTATGTCGGCGGACAGCGTCGCGGACTCGCCCACATTGATGCCGGAAGGATAGACCTCCGCGTTATCGATCCATATCTCCCCCTTGGGAACAGGAGGCGGAGGGGGAGAGGCCACGTTAAGCTCGGGAAGCAAATAGGAATCTTTCTTTGATGTATCCTCAACCACCATAGCGCTAACCTCCAGTTCGTTATATACGCC
>WAQT01000058.1 GCA_015520105.1 Candidatus Aenigmatarchaeota archaeon | reverse complement strand
TTGTTTTAATACAAAGATTGTAACCAGTGCGGGGATACCCAAGCGGTCAAAGGGGCTAGGTTCAGGGCCTAGTGGCTAAACCCTTTTACGGAACAGCTTTTTACGGGAGCTTCGCTGACGCTCGCTTCCTCAAAAAGCTGTTGGGCAAAAATATGCAAGGAGATTGGTGCGAGACGTGAAAGGGTTCCGCAATAGTGCCTTCGCCGGTTCGAAACACAAGAAGGGGGACACATTCCCCCTTCTTAGTGTGCTATCATCCCCTTTAATACAGGATAACAGGGCAGGGGGTTAACCGATAGTGCAAGGGAGTCCGGCTCCCCGCACTCTCTTTCTGTTATGACAATATATTAGGCAACATGATAGGCATTGTGAACAGGGAAGGTGCGGAACGAGGACGAGAAAATATTTAAATATACTATGTCATCACTATGTGTATATTAACTATTATTAACTATAAGAGAAGAGCTTGGAGTTCAAGGTCGATATGAAACCGAGAGAAAAGGGTCCGGAGAGGCTCAGGCTGATAGAGTCTCTCTACAGGAAGGGTATCGAGGAGGATACGCCTTTGTGGAAGGCAGTCGCAAAGGCTTTGAACAGGCCCAGAAGGAAGTCGTTCGAGGTGAACGTGTACGATATCGAGAAACACGCAAAGAAGGGAGAGACTGTTATAGTTCCTGGTTCTGTGCTCGGCTCCGGAAACATTACGAAGCCCCTGACTGTCGCCGCTGTGAAATTCTCAAGTTCGGCCAGGGAGAAGATAGAGAAGGCTGGCGGGAAGGCAATAAGCATAGAGGATGCCTCAAGAATGCCGAAGACGAGGGTAAGGATAATGGGATAGCATGGACAGCATAATAATAGACGCGGACAATCAGGTTGCGGGAAGGCTTGCCTCGCTCGCGGCAAAGGAGCTGCTCAAGGGGAGGAGCGTGACCATAGTGAACGCCGAGAAAGCGGTGGTGTCAGGCAATCCCGATTATGTATTTGAAGCGTTCAAGACCAAGGTGGACAGGGGAGACCCCTATCACGGACCGTTCTATCCGAGGAGGCCTGAGCAGATAATAAAGAGGATGGTGAGGGGAATGCTTCCGAAGAAGCCTAAGGGAAGGGAGGCTCTGAAGAGGCTTAAGGTTCACATATCCGTTCCTGAAGAGTTTTCGGGAAAGGTTGTGAAGATGAAGGTATCAGAGAACACGTTGAGGTGCAAATACGTAACGCTCGGGAGCGTATCTGAAAGACTGGGAGTGAAGAGAACATGGTAGAGAAGAAGACAAAACCCGCGAAGAAGAAGGAGAAGAATGAGAAGGAAGATGTAAAGCTTATATTCACAACAGGAAAGAGGAAGAGGGCTGTGGCAAGGGCGACCGTGAAGCCAGGAAGCGGAAGGGTGAGCGTGAATTCCGTTCCCCTGGAACTCATAGAACCTGAAACTTTGAGAATGAGGTTGAGCGAGCCTCTCCTTCTCGCAGGAGAAGGATGGAAGGGTTATGATATTATGGTTAACGTGAAAGGCGGCGGGATTATGGGTCAGGTAAACGCTGCGAGGCAGGCGATAGCAAGGGGAATTGTAGAAGTGCTTGGCGACAATGTTAAGAGGATGTTCACTGAGTACGACAGGACCCTTCTTGTCTACGACCCGAGGAGGACTGAACCGCACAAGCCTCCGAGGTCCTCTCAGGGACCGAGAAGGTACAAGCAGAGGTCCAAGAGGTGATGTTATGGAATTCGCGAGAATAAAGCTTGCAGGAAGGAACTACAAGGAACTCGAGGAGATATGCAATCAGGTGAAGGAGATAGCGAAAAAGTATGGTGTCTCATTCAGGGGTCCTATACCGCTTCCCACGAAAAAATTGAGGGTTCAGACGCTGAAGACGCCGTGTGGAGACGGGACCGGTCACGGAAACGCCACCTGGGACAGATGGGAGATGAGGATTCACAGGAGGGTTGTGGACATCGGCTCCAACGAGAGGGCCCTCAGGCAGGTTGTGAGAATCCCTATACCAGAAGGCGTTAAGATAGACATAGAGATGAAGGAGAAATACGAACACCAGTAGGATTCAGCATTGTTCTTCGGCAAGGCGCTACTGCGGCACCAGAGCACCGAACATTGAGGACACCACTATCCTTGCCACAAAGAATACAACAAGAGCGATGGCCATCATCACCGGCACGTATTTTATTCCTGCCCTCTCCCTTCCTGAATCTATAAGCCCTATTATGAGGCCTCCGAAGAATGTGGTTATTATGATAGCGGCGACAGAGAACATGAAAAGGAAGTCCTCGGATATCGCGACCGAGCCGAACTTCATGAGAGGCATTCTGCTCGTATAGGTCTCTGGCAGCTGGACTGCGTTGCCGAGACCGGATATCGTGGAGACGAGATAGCCGGAGAGGGCGTAGAGCGCGGGCGCTCCGACGCACGCGGCAAAGCCTATGAATATGCTGTACATGAGTATGTTCGCCTTCACGTCCTTCTTTATGGACTCCTTCCTCCTAATGTCAATCGCGGTTTCCTCGAAGAGGGAGACAAGCTGGCCTCCGGATTTTATGCCCCTTATTATCAGGCCTATGGTTATCTCGAGAACCTCGGACTTTATGTTCCTGGTTATCTCCCTGAGGCTCTCCTCAAGGGATTTTCCAGTCATCATCTCCTTTCCCGACCTCTTTATGGCCTCGGAAAGCGGGCCGAACTCCTTCCTTGCTGAGAGAAGGAGCGCCCTGCTCGGGATGAATCCGGACTTTATGTTCGCTGCCATGAGCTGGAGCGCGTCAGGAAGGACCTTTTCCACGAATTTCGTTCTCTTGTCAACAGCGAGGATGAGGAAACCGTGGAAGAGAATGAACACGGCAAAGAATCCTGCGAGAAAGGCGTAGAGAAAAGAGGTCCTGAATATTATGCCAAGAAGTGTTCCTGAGCAGAGGCCAAAAACAAGCGTCTTAATGAGGAACTGGCCCGGTCTGTTCCTGCTTCCGGAATAGCGGATGAGTTCCCCTATCTTCTTCTTGTAGAGGGAATACATGTTTATTATTTGTTGGCGGCCTAATTAAAATAACAGCGGCTATAGTTCTGAAAAGAATCAAGCCATTCCGGTTATCCATCTCTTTTGTATGAAGTCCTGGACTCCTTGGCATTCCCTAGACTGAATAACTACCTCGCTCAGGTCTGTTCCTACTCCGCTTATCGTGAACGTGCTTAGCTGTCCGGCTGTTGTGTTGTAGGTTCCCGGTGCCTCGGACACGGAACCGTCATTCTTTTTGAGGGTGACGTCAAAACTTAAATCCATGGAGCCCCTGTTCTTTACGTAAAGGAAGAGATTCTGCGTTCCGCTGTCGTACCTTGCTCCCTGTATTATCACTCCGGCTTCGGAACACTTCTGGAGTTCCGATATCGTTCCCGTCGTCCATCTTGTGGCAAAGTTGACTATTATTCCGGATATAATAAGAGTGACTCCTATAAGGGCAACCACAGCAACAAGGGGAGAAATACCCTTCATTTTTCCCATATGTTTATTTATCCATAGCTTATATATAAAATTAAACTCCGAGTGAAAGGATTGGTATTTCTATCTGCGACGCTGTTGCGAATATAAGGTATCCGGCTATCGCAAGGAAGAGGGAGTGTTTGAGTCCGGAAACCATCGAGCCCTCTGCCATCTTTCCTGCAACAAGGCCGGCGAAGAATCCCTGTATTATTATAAGGTATGTGAGCATCTCGCTCATTGCCTTTTGCGGCAGGGGAGCGCTTCCCATTCCGTTGCCCATGAATCCCGGAACAGCGACCGACGGGAGGGAAGGGAATATCATGACATCCATAACCACAAGTATTGCGATAAACACGAAGAATATTATGTATATTATCATTATTTGCGAATATACAGAGGATTTCCTTTCCTCGCTTATCTTGTTTATTGCCAGAATGGATTTCGTGACCGAGTTGAGAGTGTCGGTTATTCTTCCTCCGGCCCTGTAGGTCTCTGTAATCGTGGTCACCGCCCTCTTTATGGAATCTGAACGCGTGTCCTTGGCGAATGTCTGGAGGGCCTTGTCAAAGGGTATTCCCCAGTCCACCTGGGCAGAGAGCTTTCTGACCTTCTTGCGAAGAGCAGGGTATTTTCTTTTCGTGCACTGGTGGAGAGCGAGCGGAAGCGTCATGCCCGAATTCAGGGAGTCTGAAAGGTCCATGAGGAAGGAGACAAAGTCTCTCTCCGACTCCTTTCTTATCCTGTATCTGGTGTAAACAAGGAGCACCGGCGGGAGAATGGCTACAAGGCCGCCTATCACGTTGATTAGCGGAACGAGGAAAGGAAGAATGCCTGCTATGAAGAGGTTGTTTATCGCTATTATAGCCGCGCCTGCCAGAGCCATGCCCGCCTCGAACCAGTACCTGAATCTCTTCCTTTTCATTCTATCCTATATTCCGATGGGTCTCTTACTCTTTATCAGGCCTATGAGCACGAACTGGAAAAGGCCTATGAAGGCGAGTATGCCAAGAAGGACAAAGTGCATGTCGAAACCGAGGCCCATGAAGGAGGATATCACCACAAGGAAGGTGATTCCAAGGGTTGGGAATATCACGCAGAACATCATGTACATGAGAGTGAGTGGGTTGAGCTGGGAGCCGTACTTCTTTATGGCAACCCTCTGCTCCTCCGCGAGGTTGTCCACTATCATCTTTAGGGTGTCGCCTATGTCCGCACCGGATTTCATGGAGTTCACTATCTGCCAGAGCACCCTTCTGAAATACACGCTGGGATTGTATCTCGTTATCAGCTCGAGCGCGGCTATCTCGGATTTGCCTGTGTTTATCTCGTTGACGGCCTTTCCTATCTCCTCGGAGAGCTTCCCGTAGTTGCTTCTTGCTATCGAGACGAGGGCGTTGTAGAGCGGGACTCCGGAACGCACCTCTATGAGGAGGTGATGGAGCATGTGGGGAAGATGAGCCTCTATCGCCTTGACTTTTTTGGTGAGGAAGAACTTCGGATAGAATGTCACATAGGCAAACCCGACAAGGCCTATCACAAATCCTATTAGAAACGGGAAGGCAATCGCTTTTGCAATATCAAGCTTTGCCGCCACGAAGACAGGGAACAGCGCGCCGAAAAGCATAAAGGTGTAGAAGAGCAGAACGAAGAAGGCGAGGGCGAGCCACTCCCTCGGCTCGTAATCGAACTGGGCCTGCTCGAGCTCGAAATGCATGCCGGGAAACATGTGCGAGAGGGATTCGCCGATACCGAGAAACTTCCTTGATATTTTCATCGCGATATCAAGCTTCATCGGAACAACGGGTATGCGGCCAACCTTCATGATTAATATTGGGATGTTGGTGTTATAATAAATGAGGCGTTGTTCAGGGCTTCAGGACCTTCGCGCCCTTTATCCTTCCCTTCTTCAGGTCGAGAAGCGCCCTGTTGGCTTCCTCGAGGGGGTATGCCTGCACCTCCGGTTTTATTCCAGCTCTTGAGGCGAGGGAGAGGAACGAGGATATGTCTTTCGGCGTGACGTTGGCGACGCTCTTTATCTCCTTCTCGAGCCAGAGGTCTCTCCTGTAGTCAATCTCGAGAAGGGTGCTCTTGTCTTGTTCAATCTTCTCTATCGCATTCACCACAAGCCTGCCTCCGGGCTTCAGGACCCTCAGTGAACGGACAAACGGTCTCCATGCCGGAGTGGTGTCTATTATGCTGTCCATCCTTTCCTTGGGAATCGAGCCGATGCCTCCGGTCCATGACGCTCCCAGCCTCCTTGCGAGCCTTCTCTCCACAGGGTTTCTGGCGAAGACATAGATTCTCGAATCAGGGAACATCGCTTTCGCGGCCTTGAGAACTATGTGGTTCGATGCGCCGAAACCGACAAGACCGAGATTCTCTCCGTTCTTCAGTCCGGACAGTTTCAACGCCCTGTAACCCACAGAGCCGGCGCAAAGGAGCGGCGCGGCCTCCTCGCTTGAGAGCTTCTTGGGAACCCTGAACGCGGTTTTCGAATCCAGAATGGCGTACTCTGCAAAGCCACCGTCGAAATCTCGACCTGTTGCCGAGAAGCGCGGGCAAAGGTTCTCCAGACCCTTCCTGCAGAAGCTGCAGGAGCCGCATGAGGAATGAATCCAGCCTGTTCCGACCCTTTCGCCTTTCTTTAACTCCTTCGCTCCGGGGCCTGTCTTCACGACCTCCCCTACTATCTGGTGGCCGGGTATAACGTTTCTCTTTGCCTTTATCCTTCCCTCAGCTACGTCAAGGTCTGTCCTGCACACTCCGCAGGCGAGAACCCTCACGAGAACCTCTCCCTTCCGCGGCTTAGGGACAGGAACCTCCCTGAGCTTAAGGGGGGAGCTTTCCATCTTCCCCGGCCTGGGGAGAACCATGGCTTTCATGATAAAAGTTAATGTGCATGATTAAATAAATCCCGTTGTCAGTGACAAAGGCAGGATATAGAGCTACACCTAACAGATGATTATCTGTCCAAACAATCTCTGTAAAAATGATTGGGCGAGTTATCCTTTTGAGCGGGACCTTTCGGGGGTTAGTAACCGTGGGCTGAACACCTCGGCGAACCTAGGTGCTTACACCCCGGTCCTATCAAACCGGTCGTCTACCGGACCCTCCTCCTCTCGCCGATACTTGCGTATCAGTTTGAGGAATGGTTGCCTCTTTTCAGGGGCGGTTTCGCGCTTAGCTAGGCCCAAAAGAAGACATGATTAAAGCTCGTCCTCAAGCCTGATTATATGGCATTTGTACCCGCAATCTTCGCATGCTTCGTGATACTTATCACTCAGCGCTTCTCTACACTCTTCTATGTATCTCCAGTAAGGAGTTCCTTTTCCAATATCGCGTTCCTTCATGGAACTGTTTTACTACTTAAGCTTATAAGCTTAAAGCCTTCTTCTGGTATGCCTTCAGCGCTTATCCGCTATGGCGTAGCTACTCGGCGCGCGTGTCACGACCGATGCACCAGAGGCCACGGGACATTGTTCCTTTCGTACTAAATGTCCCTTCCCCTCAGGCAACCGACACCTCCAGCAGATATAGAACGTACTGGCTCGCACCGTACTTAACCCAGCTAACGTGGCTCTTTGATGGGTGAACACCCCCACCCTTGGGCGCTTGCAGGATCCTTTTTACATATTTTTCCGTTGACGCTTTTTGAGGAAGCGTCAGCTCCTGTAAAAAGGGTCATGCTGCACGCCCAGGAAGAGCCGAGCCGACGGCGGAGAAGCAATGTACGGGGTCGATATGACCCGCACACTTCCCGATAGCTTTTCATCGCAACCCATTCGTTTTTCCGTTGACGCTTTTGCAAGCTTCTTACGGAAAAGAGCTGCTCAACAGCCAGTCTCCTAACCGCGACGAGAAGCGTGGCATGGACTCTCGCCCGCCACGACTCCATT
>WAQT01000057.1 GCA_015520105.1 Candidatus Aenigmatarchaeota archaeon | reverse complement strand
TGCCTCTGGGACGGTCAGTATTGCGGGGATGGACGAGTGGGGATGCAAAGAAAAGAAGACGTTTAGTCTTCTTGCCCCAGACAGGGAGAAGGGAATAGAGGGAGGAAGCAAGGTGTTGCATTTCGATTGCACGGCTCCTGATGTTCCGGAAGGTTCGAGCATCGTCTATCATCCTGTTGCGAGGGTTGATTATGAGTATCAGGCCAGCATGGTGAAGACTGTCACTCTCGTGTCCGGAAGGGAGCTCAAATCCCTTATGGATTCCGGAAGGCCTGTCCCGGCAGAGACAAAGAGCGTCAGCGATGGTCCGGTTTCGCTTGATGTGAGATTCAAGGGGCCTGTCAGGTATTGGGACAGCGGGAGCGTCTCGTTTCCGTTCGAGGTCGTTGTGAGCAATGTTGGCGGCGGGACGGTTTTCTGGAAGGACAAAATGAATGAAGTTAATATAGAGATTAAATCCGAGGGTTCTCTTATAGACAAATGTTCAAGCGGAGTAATGGAATTGTGGGAGGGGAAGGAGGCAAGGATAACGTGCATGATGGTTGTCGATATAAATGATGCTAATAATGCGGGGCAGATTCAGAAGGAGCTGCGAGTGAATGCGTTGTTTAATTATCTTTATGAGAAAACTGGGAGCATAAGGGTTGTGTGGAGACAGAAAGCACAGCAGCCTGCTTAGAAGTCGAGGATGCTTTTCTGGGGGGAGGGGCTGGTTTCCCTTGGTTTCTGGGGAGTTGGCTGGTTGTTGAACACAGGGTATCCGTACTCGCCGTCGAAGCCCGGCTCGAGTTTTATCCTTCCCTCACGGACCTTTATCACAGCGTCCGCTATCTTCTTTCCTGCAACAGACTCTATATCTTTCCAGGGAGCGTCGAGCAGGACAGCAAACTCGTTCCCGAACCTCTCTATGAGAGGGGAATAGATAGACCACACCTTCTTTGAGGCGACGCTCTTCTCTCCTATGGACTTCTGTATGATCTCTGAGAGGGGTATCAGGGACTTGAAGGGTATCGCGTTCTTCGGGATGAACCCTTCCTCCCTGTCCGCCAACTCCTCGACTCTGTGGAGGACGCCTATTGTCAGGGGTTTCCTGCACACAGGGCAGATGTTTCCGTGCTTTATGGACTCCTTTGGGAGGAAGCGGATGCCGCAGTTCCTGTGTCCGTCAAGGTGGTATTTTCCCTCCTCAGGGAAGAACTCTATGGTGAAGAGGAATCTCTTTGGGTCCTTCTCCTTCATCACGGAGATGAACTCGTTGTAGGAGAGGGTCTTCATCTCGAAAACGTTGGCTTCCCTTCCTATCCTCCACGGCCAGTATGAGTGGGAGTCTGAGTTTGAAACAAGGGAGTAGCGGTCAAGCGAGGAGAGGCGCCAGTTCATCGCAGGGTCGCTGGAGAGGCCGGTTTCAAGGGCGAAGATGTGCTTGGTCTGGTCCTGGAAGCATTCCTCAACAGAGTCGAAGCCGGAACGGGAGCCGAAGAGTGAATACCAAGGCGTCCAGGAGTGGGCCGGGATTACCTCCACCCTCCTGTCCACGGACTTCATCATCTCCACGAACTCCGGGGATGGAATTCCGAATATCGGCCTTCCGTCGTAGTCCACGCGGCCCCTTTTCTTCAGGGCCTCTGTTATCTGCTCCGCGACCTCTATGCCCGGAGCGAGGACTATGTTGTGTATCTTCCTTCCCCTTCCGGACTGGGTGTATATCAGGGATATCTCTGTCTGGAGAACGAAGGGGAAACCGTCTTTGGAGAAGAGGAAACCGGAGCCGTCCTCTGAGAGGTTCGCCTTTATCTCCTCCATCCATTTCGGGTGCGTAAAATCGCCTGTTCCGAGGAGGGAGAGACCCTTCATCCTTGCGTATTTCACAAGAAGCGGTATTGTCGTGTTCTTGCTTGTTGCCTGGCTGTACCTTCCGTGTATGTGGAAATCGCTTATCACTCTCATTGGAGAAATATGGAGGAGGAGAATTAAATGCTTGCTGTCAGATATCGGTATTGACGTTTATCTCTCCCTTCTTCTTTTTCCTGAGTTTCTTTATCTTCCTTTCCCTTTTTTCAACCCAGGCTTCTGTCTCTTTTGCGGCCTCGCCGTTGTTTCCTATACCGGAGGTGTTTCCAACGCCAGCTACTATCACGCTCTCTCCCTTCCTGGTCATCCTCACGCTCCTGTAGACAGAGTCCATAACCTCAGGGAGAGCGTCCTTTATCGCCTTTCTCATTGGCGCTATAGCCTCTTCCTGACTCATCTTCACGACAACGGAATCTAGGGGTATCCTTTTCTTGGACACGACCTCCTCTATCCTGAACCTTTCGACTCCGGGGCCTCCCATGGCGACGCCGACGCCCTCTGCTATAGAGCCTGTCTTCTCTCCCTCGAGCTTTGCTGCCGCGTCTATGGTTATCACTCTGGATATCTTGTTTTTGGATATTATGCTGGATATCGCCTTGTCAAGCCTTCCGAGCCTGCCTCCCGG
>WAQT01000056.1 GCA_015520105.1 Candidatus Aenigmatarchaeota archaeon | reverse complement strand
CTGCTGGCAGTTCTTTCCCTCTACTTCCTGAAGGACAGGCCGGAGAAACCGAGGACACTGAAGATCCCTGACATAAACCCTCTCCGCGGCATAAGGGAGTTCATGTCTGTAGGAAAACTCAGGGCTATGGGAATTCTTGGAATGGTGATGCACGCATCCATGCCCGCGACCACTGTCTATCTTCCCATCCTGCTGATAGAAAGGTTCGGCGTGAGCTACACCTATGTGGGCATAGCGATGTTTGTTATGGGAGCGGTTCATGTCCTCGAATACCATTTCGGGAAGCTCTGCGACACGATGGGGAGGGGAAGGATACTCTTTCCCGGAACCCTTGTGTTCGGGATTTCGATGCTTCTTATCCCCGCGGCATGGTCTTATTATGCCGTTCTCCTGTTTCTGTTCATCCTCTCCGTGGGAGGGTCGATGTGGGATATAGCCGCGTGGAGCGTTCTCTCAGACGTGGGAGAGGAGATGAAAAAGGAGGGTCAGGTAGTGATGACCTATGCTTCCGTGGCGAAGACAGGCTCGTTCGCGAGCTGGATAATAAGCGGCGTGGTCGCGCTGTACAGCATAGAGATGCTCTTCGCCCTCAACGGACTCCTCATAATCCTCGGAACCATTCTCTCCTTTCTGATATTCAGGAAGGGTTAGACCCTTCTCGTAGATATTCTGGAATGCCTGAACTCTTTCAGGATGTCTATGGACTCCTCAGGGTCGGTCTCTCCGCATGTGTGTATGAGAACCGACATGTAGCCAAGCTCGGGCCACGTGTGGACAGCTATGTGGGATTCCGCTATGAGGGAGACAGCGGTCACGCCGTGCGGTTCGAACTTGTGGGAGAGCGTCTTTATCACGTTCATCCTGCAGCGCTCAGCTATTCTGGAGAGGGTTTCCACTATCCTTTCCTCGGAGTCCAGCTCGCTGAACTCGCAGCCATGCATCTCCACCAGCAGAATCTTCCCTTCCATCCGGACCGCTGCACGAATTCACAATACCATTCCCTGATAGCATACTATTCTCCCAGCCGGGTAATAAAACTTGCTACAGCTTCAGGATTCTCTTAACTGCATCGAAGACCTTCTCCGGCTCCTTTTCCCCGTCTACCACGAACCATGGGCCGAGGAGATTCTCCCTTGCTATCTCTTGGTAACGGCTTCTTACACTCTCGAGAAATCTTCTCGATTCGTTCCTGTCCGTCTTTCCCTTCTCCTCGGTCTTCCTCCTGACAGCTGTTTCCGGAGAGACGTCAAGGTAAATCACGGCATCCGGCCTTGCGAATCCGAATATCCTGCAGAATCCGCGAATTCTCTCCATCGGGATGCCCTGAACGCTCTGGTAGGCCATCGCGGATGTTATATACCTGTCAAGAACAACAATCTTTCCCTGCGCGAGCATCTCCCTTATCCTTGCCTGGTCCTTCATCATGTCTGCGGCGTAAAGGAGGAAGAGGCTCTCTGCCTGAACATCGAAACCGCTGTGGAGCCATTCCCTTATCAGGTTTCCTATGCGTCCGGAGTAGTCTGGATAATGGATGACCTCGCAGGGGATTCCGGAATCCCGGAGATGCTTTGAGAGAAGACCGGTCTGGGTGCTCTTTCCGCAACCGTCTATTCCCTCGAGAACGATGAACTTTCCTCTCACATTTATCCTTTGCGCAAACGCTTTAAATTTAATTATCAAGGATATGCTATGAGGGATTTCGGGAAACTGCTCAGGAAGAAGCTCAAGAAATACGGCTGCGGGGAGCTGGAATCGTCGGAACAGAAAAGGTTTGTCATCGCTCCGGCAGAAGGAAACTATACGGATGTGCACATGGCCGTCCTTGAGGCTATGAAGGAGTTCGACTCTCCTTACAAGTCCTGCACAATGAGAAGGAATGGAGAGAGAATTGTTTGCAATGTATGTTATTGCAAGGACGGAAAATGCTGATAGACGTTGAGACTGTGTTGATTTGCGAATCATTTAAATTTCTTGCGGATTCATTATTTTCATGAACAGAAACCCGATGCGCTTTCCTTCGATGTTCCAGGATAAGAGGTATATTGATGTAGTGAAAGAGTGCTTGAGAGACTACAACATTCCGGAAGATATAGAGCCTCTTGGTGCAGGGCCTTACGGAATCCGTGTCAATCTTCCAAAGGGAATGGAATACAGAGACGATGTCATGGGCGAACTTATGGCTGCTATGAGGGTTGCGCTGTTCCGGATAAACGATGAAGTGGTGGGAAAGAGGGATGAAGCTATAGAGCACTCAACAAACTCGAAGTTTGTGAGAAACGAGGAGGTTGAAGAATTCTTTCTGCACTACTTTATTGATTAGAGTATACTCAAAGCTTTCCGCGTTCGGAAAGCCATTCCTTTATGGCATTGTATATCCTCTCATGTACCTCGTTCACCTCTCCCTCCGCGTTCACCTCGAGAAGGATTCCCTTTTTCCTGTAGTAGTCTATGAGAGGCGCGGTTTTTTCCTTATAGACCCTCAGTCTCTCCCTGACCACATCCGGTTCCTGGTCCTCCCTGCGGTAGAGCTCTCCTCCGCACTTGTCGCATTTTCCCTCCACCTTTGGAGGGACGAACTTAATGTTGTATATCTCTCCGCACTGCCTGCACGTGTAGCGGTTGCTTATCCTGTCTATTATGGTCTGCTCTGATGCGACCATATTGACCACGAGGTCTATGTCAGTGATTCTGTCAAGGGCTTCAGCCTGCGGTATCGTTCTCGGGAAACCGTCGAGTATGTACCCCTTCCCGCAGTCCGGCTGGGATATCCTTTGCCTGAGAATCTCTATCACCATCTCGTCCGGAACAAGCTCTCCTGACTCCATTATCTTCTGGAGTTTCTTTCCGAGTTCTGTTCCCTTCTTGGCCTCCTCCCTGAACAGGTCTCCTGTGGATATCTTAGGTATGTGGAACGCCCTCTCTGCTATCATTCCCGCATGCGTTCCCTTCCCCACTCCAGGGGCGCCGAGAAACACAATCTTCATCAAATCACCTCTTTTTGTTTGGTGGAGAATATGCAGGCAAGGATTTAAATATCAATTCCCTCCAATCTTCGCGAACTGGGCGAGGAGGGCCTCGAGCTGTATGTCCTCGGAGCCTCCCTGGTTGAGCCTGAATTCGTACTCACCTATATTCTCTATAAGAATCATCTTCTTCTCCTCAGGGATGTCAAGGTTGAAGATTTGCCTGTGCATCTCCCTTATTATATCCTCTCCGGAGAGGCCCTGCACGAAAAGAAGGTCGTGCAGCTTCTTCCTCGCTTCGGCGAACTTGCCTGAAAGCGCAAAGTTTATCATCTCGGATATGTCCTTGGGCTGGGCCTGCGCAGCGACTTCGTAGACGGTATTCCTGTCTATTTTTCCAAGCGCGGATGCGGACTGGAGAAGGTTCGTGGCCTTCCTGAGGTCTCCGCCGGATATTTCGTATATCGCTTCAAGGCCTGATTCCTCTGCCTCGAGATTCTCCCCCTCCACTATCCTCTTGAGGTAGGAAGAGACATCCTCCTTAGAGAGGTTCCTGAACCTGAAGACAGCGCAGCGCGACTGTATGGGCTCGATTATTCGTGAGGAGTAGTTGCACGAGAGAATGAATCTGCACACGCCCGCGTACTTCTCTATCGTCCTTCTAAGGGCCTGCTGGGCCTCGGGTGTGAGGGCGTCGCTCTCGTCGAGAAATATTATCTTGAAATCAGCTCCTATCGGTCTTGTTTGTGCGAAGTCCTTTATTCTTCCCCTCACGACGTTTATGCCCCTGTCGTCCGAGGCATTGGTCTCCTGAAAGTTCTGGTTCCAGCTCTCTCCGTAGAGTTCCCTCGCGAGAGCGAGAGCTACAGTGGTCTTTCCCACTCCTGCTGGGCCTGCAAAGAGCATGTTGGGAATGGAGCCGGATTTCACCCATGCCTTGAGACGCTCCACCACATGGCTCTGGTTCACCACATCAGAGAGCGTTCGCGGCCTGTACTTCTCTGTCCATATCTCCGGAACTGGCATAAAATCCTTGAATAATTGAAGCCGGGATATATAAGTATTAAACCGCGCTTGAACAAAGATAGTTTATGAGGTTCGTATTCCTTGCTTTTATCGCGGCGCTCCTTTTGGTGTCGGTCCCGGCAGAGGCGAAACTTATAGACAATCCGGAAGCAGTGAGTTATCTCCATGCAAGTGTCTCGAAATCCGGCTCTATTGTTCTGGAGCCGAAGTCTGGATTGGCGAGAGTGGATTCCGTGGACCTGCAGCTTTCCATTCCCCAGGACACCGAGAGGCAGAAGTCTGAGCTTCTTGAGGTTTCAGGACCGGACAGCTACGAATTCGAGAGGGACGAGTGGGGGAACGAAGTCCTCATGCTTCACTGGGACTCTCCGCAGGCAGGCTCTGTTCTTGATTACAGCGTGAGCTTCGACGTGGAGGTGTCTGACAGGGAGGAGAGGGTGTCCGGAAGGGAATTCTCCCTGACAGACATAACCTATCCCACTCCGGAGATAAAGAAGACTGCCTACTCTGTGGTGAAGGGAAAGAGCGATCTGGAAGCGATGCTTGCCCTCACGGAATGGGTGTACAGGAACGTGGATTACAGGGAGGAATATCAGGGGAGCAAGAACAGCGCAGACTGGGTGTTCAGGAACAGGAAAGCAGTGTGCAGCGGAGAGGCAAATCTTTTGATAAGCCTTTTGCGTTCTCTAGGATACAACGCCCGTTACGCGGCAGGATATGCATACACAGAAACCACTCCTGTGCCCGGGACGTACTGGGGTTCTCATGCATGGGTAGAAGCGGAGTACAACGGAAGTGTTGTCACTCTGGACCCGACATGGATGGAATCTCCTATAGACGCGACGCACATAAAGTTCAGCGTCTCTCCTGATTCCAACTATTCGGAATACATCTGGGTGATGAGCAGGGATGTCGGAGTGAGATGGGAGAGAGGGGAGGCAGAGATTAGCCTTCTTGAGAAGAAGGAAGAGCCAAGGGTCTCGATTGAAGCGAGGACTGTTCCCGATAGTATGAGGCCGGAGAGCTATGGTCTTATCCTTGCAAACCTGACATCAGACTATCAGTGCGTTCTCGGAAAGATTGAAGCAAGAGGGTGCACAGACTCCTCGGGAAGGGATTTTCTCACGATATACGATGCAAACAGAAGCATGCTGTTCTGCGGGAGTCAAGAGGTATTCTGGCTGATGGAATCACCAGGTATAGAGAAGGGAATGCTGTACACATGTCCTCTGTCCGTGTATGGGGGCGGGGCATCCGAAAAGATTCCGGTAAGGATAGAGGAGGGAAGGGGAAGTGTCAGTCTGACGCTTTCGTCTCCAAGGGTTCTCTCTCCCGGAGAGGTTTTCAGTCCGGAGATTGTTGTTGAGAACAGGGGGTTCTCAGGGTTTATGGGCGATGTCTATCTTGTGTTTGACAATGAGATTAAAAGAGAAAACGCGTCTGTGCCGGGGATGTCGTCCCTTGGGATGATATGGAGCCTGAAAGCTCCTGAGAATCCGGGCATCTACAGTATTCTTGCATTCTCATCATCCGGAGACGTTGCTCAGGGAGAGGTGCGCGTGGTCAAAGAGAGGGCAATCAGAATAGAGAACGTAAGCTTTGGCAGGTTTATGGTCAGAAAGCATGCTGTTATTAATGTGACTGTCAGGGCGCTCAAGGATTTCGACGGCAAGATAGTGGTGAGCGTGGACGGAAACAGCAGCGAGAGGAATCTTTCTCTTGCAGAGGGGAAGTCTGAAACCATTGAGTTCTCTTACACACCAATGTCAGAGGGAACGCTCCGGTTGTCTGTTGATGCGATATCCTCCTCAGGGTATGAGGACGGAGTTCTCCTCTCCATAGAGGCGGAGGGAGAGAAAGACATTACATCCCGGCTGGTTTCCATGTTAAGAGGTTTTCTCGACTGGATGCTCTCTCTTCTTGGGTGGTCCGGATGATTGTTGCTATATCAGGCACTCCGGCTGTGGGGAAGACTTCGGTCGCGAGGGAGCTTGGAAGAATGCTTGGATGGAGGGTGGTGGACCTTAACAAGTTCGCAAGGGAGAAAAGGCTGTTCTGCGGTCATGACGAGGAGAGGGAATGCGACATAGTGGATGTGGACATGGTCAGGAAGCTGCTCAGGGAAGAGATTCGCGGAAATGAGAATGTGATAGTGGAGTCACATTATGCGCATTCCGTGGACTCTGATATGCTTTTTATACTCAGGGCCGAACCCGGAGAACTTAGAAGAAGGGCGAGAGCGAAAGGCTGGCCGGAGAGAAAGGTTGAGGAGAACGTACTTGCAGAGACCATGGGAGTGTGCGTCTCTGAAGCGATGGATGAAGGAAGGGAGTTTTATGAGATTGACACCACAGGGAAGAGCGCCGGGGATGTGGCGAGGGAGATTCTTAAAGCGATAAGAGAGGAGAAAGGAGATTAGGATTCGCTTTGCCTGCACTCTATCCTCCATGCATCTCCCTGCCTTTTCGCGCTGAACTTCACAGGAAGGAGCTTCTCAGTTACCCAGATGTTTGTTCTGATATGGCCCGTGAGTTCCGGAACAGTCACTGAGGACTCTCCCTTTGCAAGAGCCATATAAGGTATGATCTGGTCTCCCATGTGCTCGTCCAGGCACGCTCCGGAACCGAACTGTTTCAGGAGGGATTCGGCCGCCTCGCTTCCCACTTCTTCAGCCCGCTTTCCCGGCTTTCCAAAGGAGGAGGAGCCGAGGACTGAGTTCTCTGTCTCTATCCAGAGGTCTATGCCGGAGCCGGGGCAGAGCGTGTCTGAGTATTCCTTCCCTATGTCTGGGGAGAGCCCAAGGCTGTCAAAAAGAAGCTTTCTTGCGGCCTTCATCTGCCTCTCGGCAACGGAGGCCTTTTCCAAGCTCCTAGAGGCGTGCGAGAGGCCGCGTATTGATTTCGGTCTGGTTTGCTCGGTCAGGTTTATGGTTTTGAGTTCTCCGGGTTCTATGACAGCTGTCACGCTTCCCCCTCCCTTCGGATAGTAGCCCCTTCTTTCAAGCGTTATTTCCCCTGAATAGCCCATCCTTCTCAGTACGGGAAGCTTCACGTTCTGCATGAAACCGATGGATGGAGACCATGAGACGTCAGTCCCTCCTGTTACATGAAGCTCCACCTTCCCTTCGCAATGGATTGCAGGTATCATCAGAGTCTGAAGGACAAGCCCTATCGAGCCTGCTGTGCCTATGTTTATGGAGAGCGAACCGCTCCTTATCTCTCCGGGAGTGAATTCAACTCTTGCGGAGCCGATATTCAGGCCGGAAACCTTTGCGTTGCACAGCTTTGCGGCAGCCTCTATGCCCTTCAGGTGCTGGGCCTTCAGTCCCGGCTGCGGCCTGTTCGCGCGGATGTTAAGGATTCTCACAGCTTTTCCGGTCACGCAGGAGAGAGCAACCGCTGTCCTTATTATCTGGCCGCCTCCCTCGAGATAGGAGCCGTCGATGTCAGTGAACATGGAAAGAAATAAGCAGAACAGGAATAAAAATCAGCCAGCTGCCTCAGCATCCCCTCAGATATTTGTTGATGGTTTCGTTATACTTGACCAGAGAAGGTAACTCGTGCGGGGCTCCTATCAGACCCTCCTCTATGAAACGAATTGCCTCCTCCTGCTCTTCTTTTGACCGCGTGGGGAAGTGCTCGTATTCCTTTGCAATCTCTTCTGCTATTCCCCGAAGGATTTCGCCGGCTTTGTAGGCCATGCAACCCCCTCCTCAATGTGTTTATTGTCACTATATAATAGTGACAATATATTTATAAATCTTACTGTTTCTTTCTTGGTGCGGCTTTCTGAGGAGTTCGCTTCAGAAGCGATGAGCTAAAAACAAGTCTTAAATAATTTTCTGATATATTCATAACCGGTAATATGGGAATGAGAAAGGGATATGTAAGAAAGGAATCATCGGTTGGTGGAAAATTATGGAGACCGAATAGTTACGAAGTTTTCCGCAACATAGGAGAATCGCTGATTGACCCTGTGATAACCCTGCCTGAGGGATATATCAGATTCTCACAGGGGATGTTCATAGACTCCATGGAATTCAAGATAGATATGACCGATGACGTGATGAGTACGTTCAGGAGAAGCTTCTTTGAACTATACGAGCCATGGAATCGCGCGGATGCATATTTCAGGAAGCGTATAGAGTCTGACGGAAAGGTGTTTGATTATTCGGTTCATGTAAAAGGCGGGAATCTTGTCCTCAAGTTTCCGAAAAGGATTATTAAGAGACTCAGACCGGAAGAGACAGCCAACGGCTACGTCTTTCATGAATTCAGCTCGCTTCCATTCTATAAAAGAATAGGTCTTGACGAGAGCCTCAGGATTGGCGCTGAAGTGATAGATGACGCAATGGAGAGCTTCGGCTTCGAGAAGGTTGATTTGAGAGGACCGAGCATGAACCAGAGGGTAATCAATGTGTGCGTAAGACCCAGAGAGATAAAATGCGAAGCGGAATTCTTTGATATGTTTGAGAGGTCTTTATACGAGGGTGCGGATTTTCTTGTCGAGAAAGCGTTTGTTGGCTATGACGACGAGAATGTTGGCGGCTACAATGTAAAGATTGGGAAGAAAGATAAAGGGGTGCGCGCTGAAGGAGAACTGCGAATAAAACATAAACACCTGAGCAGACTGCAAAGTAAAAGAAACGACCCGCTTTACATGTTTATGGAAGGGATTCCGGAAGATGCAAGGATAGAGTACGGAGCGTATGAGATGAGGGACTGGTGGACAAAGCTTGCGGATTTCGTCCAGAAAGCCGCGGACATTGCTCTGAGTCCGTTCTCGATGGCGGAGCATCTCGAGAAGTACGTCGACAGGGCTGTGGAGAACTATAAGCAGCGCAGAGTGCTGGAAAACAGAATAAGGGAGGAGGTCGTCACCGAGTATCTCAAGAAACACGGCATTCCGGAGAACAAGGAGAATGAGATGTCATGCCTTGTCGGTCTCACCCCTCTCGCGCTTGAGGAGATAGAGGCTGAGGTGAAGAAAAGGCTTCGGGAGCATGAAGGAAATGTTTCATGAACCGGTTGCTTTCTAGACTTCTACACTCTCCCCCATTCTCGGAGCGTGGGCGTCGAAGCCCCTTGACCTGAGGAACTTCTCGAACTCAGGGTTGTGGTCTCCGTGAACGAGCATGATCCTCTTCGGCTCGGTCTTCTCTATGAACTCTATGATGTGCTGCCTGTCCGTGTGCGCTGAGAGGTCGAAGAACTCCATCCTCATCTTAGGCTCCACATCTATCTCTCCATTCATATATCTCCCGGTGTCCATAAGGGTCCTTCCGACCGTTCCCTCAACCATGTAGCCTGTAAGGAGGAGGGAGCAGTCCTCCCTGTCATGGAGCTTCTTCATATAGAAGCTCACAGGCCCGCCGTTCATCATGCCTGCTGTGGTGATTATCACGCAGGGCTTCTTCACTATCCTGTTCCTCTCGCTCTGCCTCTCTATCTTGTGCGCCCTGCTGAACGCCCTTCGCAGGAGCGAGGGGTTGCTCAGGTATTTGGGATGCGCGAGCATCCTGTCCGTTGCCTCTATACCCATGCCGTCAAGGTATATGGAGAAGCCCAGGTCGGAGAGATTGATGAGAAGCTCCTGCGTCCTTCCGACAGCGAAGGCAGGAAGAAGAGCTATGCCATTATTGTAGAGGGTCTCCTGGACAGCCTCCCTGAGTTTGTCGAGCGTTTCCTCCCTGTCCGGGTGGTTTTTGTAGGAGTACGTGGACTCAGTTATCAGGACGTCTATGTCTTTGTATCCGGAGAACGCTGGGCCGACAAGCTTCGTTCCTATGAATTTGATGTCTCCTGTGAAGAGTATCCTTTTTCCTTCGCTTTCGAAAAGGTAAGAGGCGGCTCCGGGGATATGGCCTGCGCTGTACGCGGTGACAGAATCTCTCCCGAACTCAAGGGTTTGTCCGAATTTTATAGTCTTTCTCATCCTCTCGGTCTTCTCTATGTCGTGCGGAAGGAACTGCGGCTGGAGTCCTTTCTTCTTCTGGACCTTCACGGCATCCCTTAGCAGAAGCGACATAAGCTCGAAGGTTGGAGGGGTGGCGTATACGTTTCCCTTGTAGCCTTCCTTGTAGAGAACAGGAACGCATCCGGAATGGTCAAGATGGGCGTGCGTGACGAAGACTCCGTCAAGGTTTGTTCCCGGGTCTGTCGGAACGTCCATGGTCTGGACGTTCACTCCGTATTCCCAGAGAATCCTCGATTCCCTGGATTCGAGAAGTATTCCCATCCTTCCGACTTCCCTCGCTCCGCCAAGAAACGTTATTCCAACCATCCCTTTCCCATAAATATTGGTTAGCATAGTATATATACATGGTTGAATATCTTGACCTCTCCCACTCTCCCGGCAAGGACGAGATTGTGTGCGAATTTATCGTGAGGCCAGCAAAGGGCGTGTCCATAAGGAAGGCTGCGGAGAACGTCGCGCTGGAAAGCTCCACAGGAACGTGGACAGGGCTCACCACAGCGAACAGGAGGATGGAGAGGATATCGGCAAAGGCCTTCTCCATATCGGGAAGAAGGGTGAAGGTTTCTTATCCCTTTGAGCTGTTCGAGCCCGGAAACATACCGCAGCTCCTCAGCTCCGTGGCCGGAAACATCTTCGGGATGAAGATTCTCGACAAGCTCAGGCTCGAGGACATAGAGTTCCCAAGGAGATATGCAAGGTCTTTTCCCGGACCAGAGGTCGGGATGGAGGACCTCAGGAGGATTACGGGAATAAGGGGGAGGCCCGTAATAGGCACGATATTCAAGCCCAAGCTCGGCCTCTCTGCGAGGGAACAGGCAGGTCTTGCATACAGGGTGTATTCCGCGGGGCTGGACTACACCAAGGACGACGAGAACCTCACCTCGATGTCATTCAACAGGTTCGAGGAGAGGGTGAGCAGGATGCTTGACGCTGCGGACAGGGTGAGGTCCGAGACAGGAAGGCAGGTGGTGTATGCCTGCAATATAACGGGCCCGTCGCATGTTATGCTGAAGAGGGCGGAGATGATAAAGGAACTCGGGGGCAAGTGCATGATGATAGACATACTCACGTGCGGGTGGTCAGGGGTTCAGTTCATGAGGGAACAGAAACTAGGCCTTGCGATACACGCGCACAGGGCAATGCACGCAGCTTTCACCAGGGACCCGGAGCATGGAGTGTCCATGAAGGTGATTGCGAAGATTGCGCGGCTTGCTGGAGTTACTGCCCTGCACACAGGAACGGTTGTGGGGAAGATGCACGGAGGCAGGAAGGAGGTGGTGGAGATTGACGATTTCCTTCGTTCCAGATGGCACGGCCTGAAGAGGGTGTTTCCGATAGCTTCCGGAGGGCTTCATCCCGGCGTGATTCCGAAGATGCTCGGGATGCTGGGAACGGATATCATATTCACAGCAGGCGGAGGTCTCTGGGGCCATCCCCATGGACCGGAAGCAGGAGCAAGGGCGCTGAGGCAGGCTGTGGACTCCTTCATGGAAGGAATTCCCCTAGGGGAGTATGCGAAGACGCACAGGGAACTCAGGGATGCCCTCAGTCACTGGAAGAAGCGCCGAGCTTTGGCCTGAGCACAGCGTCCATGACAACATGATATATTCCCGGCGCGTATTCCTTCACGATTCTGAGAGAGGAACGGAGGAGGGTGTATCCATGTATTGAGGCTGACTCTTTCAGCTCCCTGACAGGAAGCTTCTGAATCTCCGACCTGTGATAGGTGTTGTGGTAGTGTATCGTCCCTCCCTCCGGTTTCAAAACCTTCATCGCGGAACCGAGATACTCCTCTGTTCCCGGAAGGTAGCCCATTATCACCCTGTCCGCAACATTCTCCAGAGAGACCTCTCTGTTGTCTCCCTTTATCGGGATTATGTTGCGGAGCTTGTTGAGCTTTATGTTCTCCTTCAGGAGGGAGAAGGATTCCGGGTTCTTCTCTATCGCATAGACCCTCGAAGGGTTGGAGAGCTTCGCTACCGGGATGGAGAAGTAGCCGATGCCCGCGAAGAGGTCCGCGACTGTCTCCCCGTCCTTCACAAGCCTGGGGATTCTGGCCCTCTCATGGAGGTTTCCCTTTGAGAACATCACCTTTGCGACATCTACTCTGAAAAGGCAGTTGTTTTCTCTATGGAGCGTGAGTGTGGTGTCCTCCCCGGCAATCACGGAGAGGGAGGGCTTTCTCAACTCTCCGCTGACCGGGCCTGACCTGAGGCACACCGTCTTTATGTATCTGAATCTTTTTAGAATCAGGTTCGCGATTTCCCTTGAGTGTTCCATTGCGTCCGGTTTCAGGTTGAGGATGGCTATGCTTCCTATCCTCTGGAATCCCGACGGGAGAGAGGATTGTCTCTCCTCGGGTATGCTGAGAGAAGACGCGAGCATGTCCCTGAACCTTCCAATCCTCTTCATGCCTTTATTCTTTCTTCTTTGTTTTTTCAGCGTTTGGTTCTGGCTCAGGTTTCTTCGTGTCAGATGCTGATTTCTTTAGTTCCTGTCCGATATTTTCCGCTTCCTTTTTGGTTTCGCTTGCTGCTTTTTCATCCGGGCTTTCCTTCTTTGTTGCTTCGGGCTTCTGCTCCTTCTCGCGAACGGTTTGTTCCGGTTTCTCCTTTTCGGTCTTTTCCGGGGGCTTGGATTCCTTCTTATCGGTTTCCATCTTCTCCTCAGGGAGCATTGCCCTTATCCTGCCCTCGTCGTCAAGAGATACCTTCACCCGTATCCTCGAAGGGGGTTTGTGCACTCCCCTTTTCCATAGAAACTGATTGAGGGACTCGGATATCATTACGCTGTCGGACTTCATGTGCCTTGAGAGGAACGCCTTCACCGCGCTCACAGACCTGCATGCCCTGTAGTTCTTCCTCGCCTTCAGCCACTCCCTTCTCAGAGGGATGGTGTAAATCCTTTCTTTTGACTCTGCCATGCTACACCTTCATCTTGTCCCTTCTCCAGGACCTCACCCTGACCCTTATCCTTCTGGTCCTCGCCCTCTTCAGGCCGAATTTCCGGATGTCTGCCCATCTGGGGGCGGACCTTATCTTTCCCCTTGCAATGGTCTTTATCTTCTTTCCAAGCGGCTTGTTTCTTGACATGATATCATTCCGACTGATGCATGGATTTAAGATAATATGGATTTATATATATAAGCTTTGGTTGAGGGAACGGTGCCGATAATGAAAGGGGATTTCGCGGTTCTGCTTGACAAGCCTGAGGGAATGAGAAGTTCAGATGCGGCTGTCAGGGTGAAGGAAATTGTGGGGGCAGCGAAGGCGGGCCACACAGGGACCCTTGACCCCGGAGCGACAGGGCTCCTCATAATTCTTCTCGACGGGGCGGTGAAGAAGGTCTCTCTCTTTGAGAGGCTTGACAAGGAGTACGAGGTCGGGATGCTTCTCCACAGGAAGGCAGGAAGGAAGGATCTGGAGAGGGTTATCAGGAGTTTCGTGGGAGAGATAGAGCAGACCCCTCCGAGAAGGAGCGCGGTCTCTCGAGTCCCGAGGAGGAGAAGGGTTTACTCCATAGAGATTCTCTCATTTGACGGAAGGAAGGTGAAGCTGAAGGCGAGATGCGAGGCAGGAACGTACATCAGGAAGCTCTGCCATGACATTGGGGAGAGGCTCGGAACAGGGGCTAACATGGTGTCACTGAGGAGAACCGCGATTGGGAAAATAAGGGTGGAAAGGGCTGTTACGCTTGATGGGCTTGAGAGGAATCCGGGAAAGGGTCTTGTTCCCCTCGAGAAGATAGCGAACATGACTACAGATAACGAGACCCTGCCAATTTAAATAATACGAGCCAATATATGGTTGCGGAGGTGGCGGAACGGCTACGCGCCCGCCTGCAGAAATGCTGAGAGCGGGTTAACCGGGTTCGACGAACCCTTTAGCGCAGGTAAACGCGCTAAAGCGTTCACGGAAAGACAGCTGCCGCACAACAACGGGAGCTCACGCTTCCGAACCCTTTAGCGCAGGTAAACGCGCTAAAGCGTTCACGGAAAGACAGCTGCCGCACACCCTTTTACAGGAGGCTTCCGCCTTCCTCAAAAGCGTGTACG
>WAQT01000055.1 GCA_015520105.1 Candidatus Aenigmatarchaeota archaeon | reverse complement strand
GCTTTTTGCAGAAGCGGTAGCTCTAAAAAGCTGTTATTGCAGGTGGTTTTTGCCCAACAGCTTTTTGCAGAAGCGGTAGCTCTAAAAAGCTGTTATTGCCAGAAAAATTCGTACGCCATCCTTTCATGGCGGCTTCTCGGCCTGCGCCTTCTCCAGAACCACGTGAGAATAGCTCCTGTCACTATGCCGCCGAGGTGACCGAAATTCGCTATCCCCTCCTCAAGGTTGAAGAACCCGAAAAGAAACTGGAGTCCGGCTATCGCTATTATAGCTATCCAGCTCGGAAGCGGGACCGGTATGGGGAATATTATTATTCTGCTGGATGGGAACATGAACCCGTACGCGGCAAGGACTCCGAATATTGCTCCAGAGGCGCCGAGCATCACGACATCGGATATTCCTGTCAGACCAATATGCATAAGGGCTCCGCCAATGCCTGAAATCAGGTAGAGCGCAAGAAACCTCTTCTCCCCCAGTGCCTGCTCCACAACGCCGCCGAATATCAGGAGGACAAACATGTTGAACATTATGTGGAAAGCTCCGCCATGCATGAACATGTACGTCACGAACTGCCAGACATGACCATGAAGTATCGCCTCTGAAGGGACGAGTGAGAACTGGTAAGTGAAAGGGTCCGCTCCCTCTATACATTGCGGGCCGGGACAGTAGAGGGAATAGCTTATCGATTGTCCGATGAAAGCAAGAATTGTTATCGCAAGAATCGCGTATGTCACTCTCATGGATATCATCCTGATGCGCGTTGGAATAAGAATGGCCAAAAGAATATATAAAGAATCGCCATACTGATTTCATGCTTTATCTCATTGGCCTTGGATTATGGGACGAGAAGGACATCTCCCTTAAGGGGCTTGAGGCGTGCAGGAACAGCGATTCGGTGTACGCGGAGCTCTACACCGCGAAGTGGGGAGGGGACCTCAAGTCTCTCTCAGACATGACAGGCAAGGACATACGCGTTCTTGAGAGAGGGGATATGGAGGAGGGCTCTGAAAGGATTGTGAAGGAGGCGAAGGAGAGGGACGTGGTTGTGCTTGTTCCCGGAGACCCTCTGGCAGCAACCACGCACCACCAGCTGCTTCTCGAGGCGGCCAAGATTGGCGTGAAAGCGGAGGTCATCCACTCATCCTCCATATACACCGCTGTCTCGGAGTGCGGTCTTGGACTCTACGGATTCGGAAGGACCGTTACTCTGGTTTCTCCCTCCGAGGGTTACAGGCCCACCTCCTATTACGATGACATCGCAAGGAATAGGGAGCAGGGACTGCACACCCTCGTGCTTCTGGACATAGGAATGAGCGCGGCCGAGGGTCTCTCCCTTCTTCTTGGGATTGAGAAGGAGAAGGGAAAAGGGATTATCAGCAGGAAGAGCGAGATAATAGCAGCATCGAAGATTGGCTCGGAAGGCCAGAGGATAGTGTTCGGGAGCGTTGAGAAAGCGATGAAAGAAGAGCTTCCTCCTCCGGCTGTCATAATAATCCCCGGCAAAATCCAGTTCTTTGAAAAGGAGTTTCTGGAGACAAAGAGGGTATGAGACCAGACCGGCGTCAGGAAGCCTTCGTCTTCCTGAACACTGCAGTCCATCTTGTCTTCTTGCCCTGCCTGCCGAGATGGAAGTTCTTGTCGCACTTGGAGTTGCAGAAATGAAGAATCCTGCCGTCGTTCTTCACGAGCATCTTTCCCCTTCCCTTGGGTATTGCATCTCCGCAGAAAGAGCATTTCGCCATGTTATCTCTCCTGTATTTTTCCCACGCTGTCCATAGCGGTTTCCTTGAGAAGTATCACGTCTCCTTTCTTTACGGGGCCTATCACATTTCTAGTGAGTATCTTTCCCTTGTCAGGCCCGTCGACAACCCTGCATCTGACCCTGCTCACTCCCTTCACTCCCGACCTTCCCATAATCTGGACAATCTCCGCAGGCGTTGCCATTCTCTCACTCAGACGTTTGTTAAGACGATTGCTTCTTCAGTTCAGCCACCTTTGATGCTATGTCAGCAACAAGGTTCTTGGACTCTCCCTCCTCAACTATCGCTACTGCCGAGGTCGGGACATCGATTCCAGAGGCCTTGCCAAGCTCGTTCTTGGAAGGAACATAGACGTAAGGAACCTTCTTCTCGTCGCATATTATGGGCACGTGCATCAGAATCTCCTCGGGCTGCACGTCCGTTGCCATGACAACAAGTTTTGCGATTCCCCTTTCTATAGCCTTTGTGGTCTCGTTCACTCCCTTCCTGAGCTTTCCGGACGCCTTTGCGACAGTGACCGCCTCAAGCGCCTTGTCCGACAGTTCCTTTGGTGTCTCGAATTTCACGAAAGCTGGCATTCTCATCCCCTCCTGTAACCTGTTCAGGCCGCGCGTCAGCGCGCACTCATTAGGTTGAATATCAACTATATAGTTAATGAGGGCTTTAAAAGATTATCGGTAGCATCCGGGTTTTTTGGTTATAAACTTAAATGTTTGCCTGCAATTAGAAAGCATGAGAATTGAAATAAACCTCAGGTGCATATACGGAAAAGACGGAGTAAGTTTTGTTTTTGATGGATTGATTGGTGATTCAGAAGATTTCTCGGATTCGGAGAGGAAGGTAATGTTCTATATATCAGAGAGTCTTAAGGAAGGAGTGGTTACAGACGAAAGGCTGTCCGGTATTCTTAGAGAGGCGAAAGAGATGTATAAAGAAGACATATCCTGCGGCCTTAACATATATTTATGACTATTCTATCAGTATAAGTCCTATCGGCCTGAAGCCCTTTGTCTTCTTCATGCCCGCTTTTTTGGCTGCATCTATGAGGTCTATGCCGAAGGCCTCTGCTGTAGGCCTCGCTCTTTCTGGAGACTTGCATTTCTGTGGCGAGCAATCTTTGCAGGCAGAACAGGGTGAGGCGAAGAAGCTGAAAGCTTTGTACTTCCCGGCTTCCATGAATTTTTTCTCTATGCCCAGCATCACGTCTTCCAGTCTGGAACGTTCCGATGTATTGAATCTTATCAGCAGGGCCTTATTATATTCAGAGAGAATCTTTCTGCACTCCTCTATGTCCGGGGTGTGCGGTGGACAGGAGAGGGAGGAGTTATAGAGGGAGCAGCCATACACGCACTTCAGCCGCACCCAGTTACGCACAAGGAGAGAGCGGGCGTCTATCTCTCTCGCTGATTCCACTTCCTTGAAACCCAGAGCAATGGGTACCGGATTCATTGCACCACATCCATTACAAGGGAATAGAATCCCTTTAGAGAAAGGATTATTCCGGCGTATGGGAAGAAGAACGCCCCGAGACCGAAGAAGAGGGATAAGAGCATTAAACCGGAGAGTATATCTGCTATTCCCATAAGGTCGAGATAGAACCTGTTCGCGACAGCCATAAGATAGGAAGAGAGGCCTTTTATGAGTATCACGAGGGAGAGAAGAAGCACGAACGCGTTTCCCGAGAAGGCGTCGAAACCGTAGAGAGCCAGAACAGTCCCGCCGATAATATCAACTATACCAAGCATCCCGAGTATCATTTTTTCCCTCCTGTAAAGCCCAGAATGAAGAGGTAGAGGCCCTTCAAGACCATCAGGGTTCCTGCTATCGCGTAGAGAGGATTTGCTATTCCAAGGAAGAGAAGCATTAGAAGAATTCCTGCCAGGGTGTCAAGGAAGTCGAAAAAACCAGGGCGCTTTGAAGAAAGATAGTTCCACACAACTTTTGCGAACATGAACAAAGCGAACGTCAGGATGAAACCGCTGCCTGAATACAGCGGTATTCCGTTCGCTATGAGAATGACACCCGCAAAAACATCTATCGCTCCTAGAACAACATCCATCATGCGACAACCTCTATGCCCGGCTTTCCGGGCTCCGCTCTCAGGGCCTTCTCCGACCCGCTCTCATGGGCCCTCATAACTCTGACATTGCAGCCAAGCTCCCTTGAGAAGAATTTCGTAGCATCGTTCAGTGCTGAGAACTCGTCCTCAAAAGGGAGTATGAAACCAAGACCCGCTATATTGGAGGCGAGCCTCTGCGCAAACCTCAAAGCCCTCTTTCCATACTTCTTGCCTTCTGGGCTTTTCATGACATGGGATATAACCTCGTCCGGATCTTTTATTCCAGAATCGAGAATGCTGGAATAAAGGATATGCTTCCATTCCTCTGCAACGAATATCCTTACCTCCTTCGGCTTCTTCCCGACGAGTTTCAATATATTATTGCAGTCCTCAAGGGTTTTCTTCACAAGCTCCTCCATCTTCTCTGCCTTTTCATCAATAAGGCCATCGTCGTGTCTTGGCCACTCCGCAATGGAGACCATGCCCTGCTTTCCTGTCCTTTCCCAGAGCTCCTCGCACACGTGGGGGGTGAATGGAGCCATCATCCTTATCCACATTGAGAGAAACTCGTTTAGCACCCCTTTGTTAGGAGATTCTGTTCTTCTCAGATACCATCTGAGGCTGTCCTCCATAGCAAAGAAGCAGGAGAGGCTTGCCTTTCTGGTCTGGAATCCCTCAAGCGATTGCGTGGTTTCCCTGAGGAGGGAGTGAGCGCGCGAGAGCAGCCATCTGTCTGCGAGAGAGGTTTCTCTTTTCTTTCCCTTTCCGTGAAGCGACAGAACCCTGTTGTAGAAGTTCAGGATTCTTCGCCTGTAGTTCTCCACCTCGGAGGCCCTCCAGTCGAAGTCCTGCCACGGCTCCACTGAGGACATCAGGAAGAGCCGGATTGTATCAGCCCCATACTTCTCTATGGCGTCAGAGGCGAGAATCACATTTCCCTTGGAGGAAGACATCTTCCCTCCTTCCAGAAGACCTATTCCCCACGTCGCTATTCCTTTAGGATGGTGTTTCTTAGGGAACAGTGCAGTGTGATGGAAGAGGAAGAAGGTCAGGTGGTTCTGGACAAGCTCGTGTGCAGAGAGCCTCCAGTCAAGGGGATACCAGTACTCGAAGCTCTTTCTTGCGGCGATGATTTCGGCCTCGCTTATTCCCGACTTCCTGCTCACCTCCGCGGCGTCTCCCTTTCCAAGAAGCACGAAGTCGAAGAACTCTGGGACAAGGGAGTCCGGGCTCATGGACTTGGTTATATGCGATATCGTGTAGTAGCTCATGTATATAGTGGAGTCCGAGAGGGGTTCTATCTTGAACTTCCTGTCCCACGGAATGTCTGTTCCGAGGCCGTAGTTCCTGACGCAGGGCCAGTCTTCAAGCCACTCTATCGTTGATTCGTACTCGCTTCTCATGTGCTCCGGTATTATCTTTATTCTAGAGAGGAGGTTTCTGGTCTTCCTCTTCCATCCGGGATTTCCGTAGTCGATGAACCAGGACGACTTCCTGGCAACTATCACCCTTCCCCCGCATCTGCACACCACCCTCTCAGAGAAGTCCAGCATGGAGTCGAAAATGCCTTTCTTGGAGAAGTCCCTGACCAGCAAGGGTTTCGCCTTCGAGACCTTTGTCCCGGCGTACTTTCCGCATCTCTTGTTAAGAACGCCTGAATGGAATTCCTTCCTGTATATTTCCTTGGTCAGGCTCTCTATTATCTCCCTGTCCTTCTGGCTCTTTGCGTTGGACTCCTCGATAAGGGAGACCGCAGGGTTCTCAGGCATATCTTTCGTGTCAATGAGGTGGATGGGTTTTATGGCCTCTATGTCCCTTTTTCTTATCCCCCACTTCCTGAGCCTCGAAGAGTCTCTCAGGTCCCTGAGCGCGATGTAGTCGAAAGGCGCGTGGGAGGGAACGCTCATCACGATTCCTGTTGCGCTATCCGGGTCCACGAACTCCGCTGGCAGAATCAGGACAGAGTCGCCTGTCACCGGGTTTTTTGCTTTCTTCCCTATTAGCTCCGAGCCTCTGAACCTTCTCCTCACCTCAACCTTCCTGTTCTGCTCGGAGAGCTTCTCAGCGCATTCGCTGGAGACTATCCATTTCTCGCCGTCGACGTCGGCTTCAGCAAGCTCGCTCTCCGGGTTCACCCAGGCGTTCGTTACGCCGTAGACTGTCTCTGGTCTCAG
Organism: Candidatus Aenigmatarchaeota archaeon; assembly: GCA_015520105.1. Lineage (GTDB taxonomy): Archaea > Aenigmatarchaeota > Aenigmatarchaeia > QMZP01 > QMZP01 > WAQT01. The sequence continues at coordinate 10,936 of WAQT01000055.1, read as the reverse complement.
CGTTGCCATAGGAAGAACAGCTCCGGCCTTTCCGCTAAGCCTGAATTTCACGAGTATGTATTCGTTTATGTCGGCGTCCTCCCCCTCGAGGAGGTCATGCGTGGTCACGGGATTCTTGTCCCTTGTGCACCACTTCACCGGGTGGAGACCCTTCTTCACGAGGCCCTTTGACTTCAGGGTTCTGTACTGCCACTCTATGAAGCGGTTGTAGTGCCTGTCATTCGTGGTGAACTCCCTCCTCCAGTCTATCGAGAGTCCCAGCGCCTTCATGCCCTTCCTGTAATGGTTGTTTATGAAGTAGTTGGCATAGTCCATGGGCTCATTCAGGGAGGCTAAATCCGTGTCGCTCATCCGATAGACATCCTTGAGAACATGAAGCTGCTTCTTCTCCCCGGACTTGAGGCGGTTGAGCGCTCCTATTATCGGGGTTCCAGTGACGTGCCACGCCATGGGGAAGAGGACATTGCAGCCCTGCATCCTCTTGAACCTGGCGATGACGTCCGGGACGCTGTACGTCCGTATGTGACCTATGTGCATAGCTCCGGATGGGTAGGGATAGGCAACTGTGAGATAGAATTTCTTCCCCTTCCCGGGTTGGGGCTCGAAAATCTTCTGTTCTGACCATCTCTCCTGCCATTTCTTCTCGATGAAGGAGAAGTCAAGATTCTCGCTTCTGCCGGCCATATCAATCATCTTGAATCGCATTACTATAAATCTTTTCCGGGATTAGCGGCTGAATAGCTATTTATAGCATCGGTTTTATCTTTGTTTATGACTGTGTCTGACGCACTTGCTGCTGCTCTAAAGGCATCCGGCATCGCGGAGCCGAACCCTGTACAGAAGAAGGCTCTGGAGGCAGGGCTTCTGGGAGAGGAGAATCTTGTGGTGGCTGCTCCCACAGCTTCGGGAAAGACGCTTGTCGCTGAGATTGCCGCGCTCGATGCTGTGAGGAAGGGAAAGAAGGTTGTGTACATAGTTCCCCTCAGGGCGCTGGCGAGCGAGAAGTACAGGGAGTTCAGGGAGAAGTACGACTCTCTCGGAATAAGGACAGCGATAAGCATAGGAGACCTTGACTCCTCTGACAGCTGGCTTTCGGAGTATGATATAATAATAGTCACGAGCGAGAAGCTCGATTCCCTGATAAGGCACGGCGCAGGCTGGATAAACTCTGTCGGTCTTGTGATAGCGGATGAGATACACCTTCTCGAATCTCCGGGAAGGGGGCCCACGCTGGAGGTTGTTCTCACGCGGATGATGGAGGACGTGAAGCCGAGGATTCTCGGCCTCTCTGCGACCATAAGCAACCACGAGGAGATAGCGGAGTGGCTCGGAGCAAAGACAGTGAAGTCTGACTACAGGCCCGTGAAACTCTACAGGGGCGTCTGCCTGGACGGAAAGGTCTTCTTCCATCCGGAGGGGGAGATTGATGTGGGAGACCCGCCTCTTGAGACCATGGTGGAGGAGGCTGTTAGGATGTCGAAGCAGGCCCTTGTGTTCATATCCACAAGAAGGGGGGCGGAGGCTGCAGCAGAGAAGCTCTCCCTCAGACTGAGGGACAGGTTCTCTCCGGAGGAGAGGGATAAGCTTTCCGTGATGTCGGAGAGGATTCTCAATGCTCTGGACAGACCGACGCCGCAGTGCAGAAAGCTCGCTGAGTGCGTGAGGCACGGGGCAGCGTTCCACCACGCAGGACTTACGAACAGGCAGAGGGAGATTATAGAGAGGGGCTTTATAGAAGGGGCGATAAAGGTCGTCTCAGCAACGCCCACTCTCGCAGCTGGGATAAACCTTCCGGCATGGAGGGTGATTGTCCGGGACATGAAGAGGTTCTCCTCCGGAATCGGGATGGACTACATACCTATTCTCGAGATACAGCAGATGATGGGCCGGGCGGGAAGGCCGAAGTACGACAAGGAGGGACAGGCGATTCTCATCGCAAGGAACGAGAACGAGGCGAGGATGCTCTGGGACAACTACATAACGGGGGAGCCGGAGAGGGTGGTTTCGAAACTAGGTGTGGAGCCGGTTCTCAGGATGCATGTCCTCGCCCTGATAGCTTCAGGCGCGTGCGCGGACAGGGACTCCCTTTTCAGCTTCTTCGGGAAAACTCTCTACGCGCACCAGTACAGCGACGTGGAGGGGCTTCACGCGAAGATTGAGAAGATTGTCTCTCTCCTTGAGGACTACGGCTTCATTGAGAGAACAGGAGCGCACGAGGGGCCTTTCAGGAAGGCGTCCAGCATAGGGGACGAGGCTTACAGGCCGACAAGGATAGGAAGAAGGGTTTCGGAACTCTACATAGACCCGATGACAGCGAACTACCTGATAGGCATCCTTAAGGTTGGTAGGGAGAGAGGCATCACGCCCTTCGGCCTCGCTCATGCGCTGTGCAGGACTGTGGAGATGTCTCCCCCTCTGTCCGTCAGGAAGGGTGACATGAAGACCATAGACGAACTTCTCGTATCCGAGGAGAAGACCCTTCTGGAAAGGCCTCCCAACCCGTGGGATATAGAGTATGAAGGTTACGTCGCTGCGCTCAAGACCGCGCTGCTCTTCATGGACTGGTGCGACGAGGCGGGGGAGGACGCTATCATGGAGAGGTTCGGCGTCACGCCCGGAGAGCTAAGAACGAGGCTTGACAACATGGACTGGATGCTCTATGCCACGCAGGAGCTCTCGCTCCTTCTCGGATACATGGACATCCTGAAGGACATAAGGAAGCTCAGGGTCAGGGTAAAACACGGTGTGAGGGAGGAACTGCTCCCTCTAGTGAGACTGAAGGGAATAGGAAGGGCGAGGGCGCGGATGCTCTTTAACTCGGGTTTCAGGTCCCTGGACTCCCTCAGGAAGGCGCCTCTCGAAAGCATAGAGAGGGTCGTGGGGCCGTCCGCTGCAAGAAAGGTGAAGGAGCAGCTGTGAGGTAATTTTATAAAGCTTACCTCCATATTAACTTTCAGATTTCTAATGCAGGGGGGTGTGTGATGGCCATAAACGTCGCGAGCATATCGCAGACATGGATGAAGGACGTGTTCACCAACAAAGGAATGTATGTCGGAAAGGTTGAGGATGTCGAGTGCGACCTCAAGAGGTTCAAGGTAAGGTCTCTTGTGATAAAGGCTGTCAAGGGATCGTACATGTCAAGAATGCTGAGCGGCAAGAAGGGCGTGATAATACCATTTCCCATGGTAGAGGCGATAGGCGACGTGATAATCATAAAGCACGTGATGCCTTCTGTCCCTGAAGAGAGCGAGCCTGTGGAAGAGGCCTAGGGTTTCCATACCGGATTTCTGCTTATTCTCGTTATCAGCTTCGCTTTTTTGCCGACAAGGAGCATGTCCTCTATTCTGATTCCAAACCTGCCGGGAATATAGACCCCGGGCTCCACTGTTATCACCATTCCCTTCTTGAGAGTGTCTTTGTAGTCCGGTCTCTCGTGCGCTTCCAGACCGATGCCGTGGCCGAAGCCGTGCATCGGTTTGTAGCGTTTTCTTTTCATCATAGTCTCGTAGAGCTTCTCCACTTCGGAGAGTTTTATTCCCTCCTCTACGAAATCTATCAGGCTGTCCTGGATTTCGAGGACGTCCTCGTAGACCTTCCTCTGTTCCCTGCCGGGATTGAGAAGGAATGTCCTCGTGATGTCCGCGCAGTAGCCTGAGAATCTCGCCCCGCAGTCCACGATAACAACATCCCTGCTTCCTATCCTTCTCCTTCCCGGAGTGTAATGGATAAGGGAGGAATTCTTTCCCGAGGCGACTATGGTTGGGAAGGCCCTGCCGAGGTCGAGGTTTCTGAACGATACCTCTATCTCCCTTGCTATGTCTGCCTCGCTCCTTCCCGGAAGGGAGATTTTCTCCATGACGGATTCCGTGAGACGGGCCACCTTCCTGACCGCGGACAGTTCGGAACTGTCCTTCACCATCCTCGGTTCCTTTATGCTTCTCGAGAAGGGAACAAAGCGCGTTCCCTTCTTCCTCAGGGATGCAACGATGCCGTAGGGGATGTCGTTCTCATCGATTCCAACCCTTCCCGGGGGAAGGGATTCCCTTATCTTTTTCGGGGATGCGGCAAAGGAGAGTTCGACGCGGCTGGAAGACTTCAGGGAGTTGAGGAGCGGAGACACAAAAAGAAGGGGCTTTCCCTTTCCCGCGAGGAGGAAACCCCTCTCCCCCTCTGGAAGCGCTATGCCCGTGTAGTAACAGATGTCTGCCGGCGAGGTGACGAGAACGGAATCGAGGCCTATTTCCTCTGCGAGGACCGATAGCTTCTTCTGCCTTGAGCGGAATGTCATATTAATTATTGGTCCTGCATAATAAATCAGTCGTGGTGGTGCGATGAAAGTGGTGAAGCTCACAGACGCCCTAGAGAACAGGGCTGTGAGGGAGGAGATTGTCCGGAGGGTCAGGCACGGCGCTGTCATAGTCTATCCCACGGACACTGTGTACGGGATTGGGTGCAACGCAACGGACAGCGGGGCAGTCTCCCTTGTCAGGAAGCTGAAGGGAACGAAACATCCATTCTCTGTCATAGCGCCGTCCATGGAATGGATTAGAGAGAACTTCGATGTCAGGTTTCCGGAGTATCTGGACATGCTTCCAGGACCTCTCACGCTCATACTCAGGAAGAGAAGGGAATGCGTCTCGGAGAACGTCTCCTTCTCCGGGAGCGTGGGCGTCAGGATACCGTCGCACCCCTTCACAGCGGTTTTGCAGGAGACGGGCGTGCCTGTGGTGAGCACGTCCGCGAACATTTCCGGGCAGAAGACCATAGAGAGGATCGGGGGGCTTCCGGAGGGATTCAGGAAAGAGGTCTCCATCGCAGTGGACGGAGGAACTCTCGGAACAAGGGCATCGAGAATAATAGACCTCACAGGAGAGAGGCCGAGAGTGGTGAGGGAATAGGGTGTTTGGAAAAGTGAATAAAATTTATTTATTTGAAACAATCGGTTTGGAAAGTCTAGCTGATCTAAAGAAGGTCGGTAAGAATCATTTAAGAAATAGGTTAATCTGGAGTGTGGGTATCTGATAGAACGCAACAGAATGTCGGATGCAATAACTGAGGTTAGCAGGTTAATGTGTAATTAATACATGAACATTCCCTGCCCGACCTTCTCGTTATCTCTTCACAGGTTAGTATCTCGTTCCCTATTCTATATTCCGATGTGTTCCAGTGGGGCGGAAGAATGCCTACAGCCTCACATAAAGGTTGTGCCATCATCAAACAATAATTCTCAGGAGACGGTCCTCTGATGGGTTCAGTATGGTTAAAGAAACCTGTACTGAGAATGAATAGAAACACAATAAGGTAGCTGACAACATTAACTGAGACCACAAGAAATAGCTTGTTCTTTAAGCTCAGTTTGATCTTTCTCAGTATCAATGAGAAGAACCAGTATTCAACAAATACTGTGAAAAGAAATATTAATGTGAAAATTAAGGAGTTAAGGATAGACGCTAAGGAGAAAGGAGTAAATAAACCTAAAACCGAAGAAACCAAATTGGCCACAAAGGATGCAAGAAGCGCTCTTTGAATCGTAATCCCCTTTCCGAAAACCATCCTTACAAGAACAAAAGCAACGAGAGCTTCTGCTACCACTATGATGACAGGAAACAGAAACGGAATGCCTGATAAAATTGTCAATTCTAGTGTGTACGGCGCTATAATATCAGCACTTGCGCTCTGGGGAACAATGAGGAGTAGAAAAATCAGTAATCCAAATAGCTTATCCCGCATATTATGCATTTTGAGTTTAAAACTTATAAATGGTTTGATAAGGATCTAGAAAGATTCGAATCCCAATAAATTAACGAGCGCCGGGGGCAGGATTCTCAGTAGCCGCTTACCGCTTCCCTGCATTTTGCACTATCGGTTAACCCCTGCCCTGTTATCCTGTATTAAAGGGGATGATAGGACACTAAGAATGGTCCTTTTATGCGGCAGCGGTGTTTCCGTGAACGCTTTAGCGCGCTTGCCTGCGCTAAAGGGTTCTTTTGAACCTGCACGGGACAAAGTCCCACCAGCTCTCGAGGCTGGCGCGTTAGCCGTTCCGCCACCCCGGCAGCAAGAATATATAAGTTTGGGTGATTTATAAAGGGTATAAGGCAAGGAACAGCGTTGGGCGAATATGTTCGAGGAATACTGTTCGAGGTGCGGGGAATGCTGCAGGCATTATGCAGGCATACCTGTCACGAAGAAGGACGTTAAGAGATGGAAGAAGAACGGAAGGAAGGATATCCTCGAGAAACTTGTTGTCCTTGAGGAGGATTTTGTAATGGAGGGCGGAATCAGATTATTTGACAAAGGCGATAGATTAATAGAGACAGGAGAAGACAAATACTGCACATTCCTGAACAGGGAAGAGAGAGTATGCTCTATATACGAGGAGAGACCCGAGGTGTGCAGGAAGTTTCCCCTCACTCCGAGCGGGACATTGTGGATATATCCGGAGTCCTGCACAGTAGGGAAGAGGATAAAGGGATTGTATGACTGATGCGAATGCGTTTAAAGCATTAAGCTAACGATAAGTGCGGGGTGATAAGCATGGGAGTCGCAACAGTGGTGTTCAGGAACGAGGAAAGGAATGTCAGCATAGAGGGGAAGGCCTCGATAGAGGATTTGCTTCTGTCTCTGGGAATAAACAGAGAGACTGTGATAGCGAGAAAGAACGGAGAGATAGTCCCTGAGAGCGAAAAGGTAAAGGACGGGGACAGGATAGAGCTTCTCAATGTAGTGTCCGGTGGTTGAATGGTTGAAGCGCTGATATTTGACTGCGACGGCACTCTTTTTGAGATACACGGCTATGTGCCTGCCTTCAGGGAGGTGATGTCGCAGGCGCTCCGTGCCCTCAACGGAAACGGAAAGGACTTTCCGATGAAGGAGGGATACGAACCCATACGACTGCCTCTCGAGGAGTCAAACAGGATGCTCAGAGAGAGGTGGGGCGTAGAGCCGGAAAGTTTCTGGAGGATTGTGGAGGAGATTGATTTTGAGAGAAGAAAGGAGATGATTGATTCGCTCTTTCTTTTTCCAGATGCAGAGATTCTTCGCGAGATTGATGTCCGCTGCGCAATTCTCTCCAACACTCCCGAGAGGATAGTAAGGATGCAGCTTGAGAGATACGGAATCTCCGACCTGTTTGAATCTATCCTCTGTACGCGCTACAAGGACAAACTCTCAAAGCCTTCTCCGAAGGGTCTTGACATCGTTCTGGACAGGATGGGCCTCGGCAGGGAGGACATCGCATACGTGGGGGACAGCGATGTCGACTTCGAACTCTGCAGGCGGGCAGGCGTGCCATTCATACACGTCAGGAGGAATGGGTTGTATGACAGGTACATGGAAGGGAGCCCTGACTTTGTTATAAAAGATTTGTACGGCCTGAAGGAGATAGTGGATGAACTGCGCATGCGGTAGGAGGGCTGTGTATTTCAGGAGGTTCGAGGGCAGGCCGCTCTGCAGCAGGCATTTCATGAGGTCTGTGGAGAAGAAGGCCAAGAGGGCAATAAGGCACGCCAGGATTCCGAGGGGCGGGAGGATCGCTGTCGCGGTTTCCGGAGGCAAGGATTCCTCCGTTGCTTTGTCCATCCTGAATGACGTTCTTTCCCCAATGGGTTCGGAAGTGATAGCGATAACCGTTGACGAGGGGATAAGAGGCTACAGACCCGCTAACATAAGGAACGCTAGGAAGCTCTGCAAAAAGCTCGGAGTGGAGCACCATGTGGTTTCCTTCAAAGAGACGTTTGGAAAGAGTCTTGATGCCAAGGTCAGGGAGATAACAGAAGACTCGGAGATAAAGGAGCCTTGCACATACTGCGGAGTGGGAAGGAGATACGTTCTCAACAGAACGGCAAGAGAGATTGGCGCAAAGATGATATGCACCGGCCACAATCTCGATGACGAGGTGCAGAGCATAATGATGAACTACATGAGGGGCGACCTCCTCAGGGCGGGCAGGATGGGCCTTGTCACCGACCTCTCAACCAGGAAGAAGCTTGGCGAGATGTTCGTTCCGAGGTTCAAGCCGCTCAGGGAGGTTCCTGAGAAGGAAGTCGCACTCTATTCCATACTGGCGGGGATAGAGAGCGACTGGAAGGAGTGCCCGCATGTGTCTGGAATAAGGTTCGATGTCAGGGATTTTGTGAACGATATGGAGGAGAAGTATCCGGGAATAAAATACACGGTTCTCCACACGTTCGACAGGCTTCTTCCGTGCATCCGGAAGGTTTCTGGTCGCTCGGAGGGAGAGATAGAGCTATGCGAGAGGTGCGGCGAGCCGGGTTCCGGAAGGATATGCAAGGCGTGCGAACTCTGGAGAGCGTAGCGTATTTTAATATCAGGGATTATTAATTCCCATGAGCGAGCATCTTGGAAGAGGGAGGAAAAAGAGAGAGGAAGGCAAAGAGAGCGGGAGAATCTCCCTCAGCGAAAATCTGTCTATCGAGGAGGCCGAGTCTGTCCTCGAAACCCTTCCGTTCGACATAACATTCATAGACAGGAACGACACCGTCCGGTATTTCAACAGGTTCGGTAGGAGGATGTTTTACAGGCCTCTTTCGGTTATAGGAAAGAAGGTTCAGCAATGCCATCCGAGGAAGAGCATAGACAAGGTGAACAGGATACTCGATGAATTCAGGAAAGGGAAGAGGGATTTCGCGGAATTCTGGATAAACTTCAGGGGAAGGTTCCTGTACATAAGGTATTTCCCTGTGAGGGACAGGAAAGGCGAATACATCGGAACCGTAGAGGTGAGCCAGGACGCAAGCAGGATAAGGGAATTGAAGGGGGAGAAAAGGATTCTGGACGGTTAGGTTGTTTCTTCAGGAACGGTTTCTGGGTTCAGATAACTTTAAATATCAACTGATAATATATATTGTCATATGAGAAGAAAAGATATCAAAAAGACTATCAGGGAGTATTTCCTGATTAATCCCACAGCCAAGCACAGGGTCAGGGAGATTGAGAGACTGCTCGGGTTGCCGCTTCCCTCTGTCATCAGGTATTGCAAAGAGATGGAAAGCGAGGGAATCCTGACTGTGCGAAGAATCGGCAATGTCGTCTTCTACACAGCGAACAGGACGGATGGGAGGTACATCCTGGAAAAGAGGTTGCACAACATAAGGTCTCTATACGATTCAGGGCTTGTGGAGTTCCTTCGGACAGAGCTGAACAATCCCGTGATAGTTGTTTTCGGCTCCTTCGCGAGGGGCGAGGATACGGAGGAGAGTGACATCGACCTTTACATAGAATCCCCTTCCAAGAAAGGGATAAACCTGGAGAGGTTCGGTAAACTGTTGCGGAGAGAGATTCAGGTGTTCAGGCACAGAAGCATCCAGGAAGTCAGGAACCCCCGCCTGGCGGACAGCATCATAAACGGAATTGTGCTTAACGGTTTCATGGAGGTTTTCGGATGAGGGAGGCGGACTGGAAGGAGTGTGTGGAGAACGGCTCGGCAAGGAGGGTCACTCCTGACACAGGAAGGGCGGAATCGCTGGCAGAGACCGCGAAGGCGCGGCTGGATGCAATCACAGAAATAAACGAGAAGAACTGCAACTTCGTGTTCGAGGATTATTACACCTCGCTGCTTGAGATTGTGCAGGCAAAGGCCTTCAGGAAGGGATACAATGTGCTGAATCATGTCTGTCTGGGACATTTCCTGAGGGATGTCGCCGGAAGAAAGGACCTCTCTGATATTTTCGATGACCTGAGGTTTAAGAGAAATTCCCTCACATATTACGGAAGAATGATGGATTACGAGACAGCGAAAGATGCGATAGAGAAGTGCAGGCGCCTGATCAAAGAAATCGAAAGGGTATTGAAGTGACTTGAGTTGAAGTCGGGAGAACGTTCCGGAATCAGCCGAGCTGCTTTATCAGAATCCTGCTGCCCATCTTCCAGTAGAGAACCTCCCTGCCGGAATCGAGCTTTCCTTTGAACTCCTCGGGAATGCTGGCCTCGAAGGTCTCATAGGTCTCTAGGTCCATGAGCTGCGCTATATCTCCAGAGACGGATATAACCTGTGCCTTCTTCTTCTCTATTATGGGAACGCTTATCTCGGCGTCGGCCGGCTTCAGGACAACCCTCTTCTTCCCGTCGAAGACACCGACAGTCTCTATCCTGACCTTTGCGGCACCGTGCTTTCCGGGTTTGGATTTCGTGTAGCTCACAACCTTGCAGGGCTCTCCGTCTATCATCACGTAAGAACCGGGTTTTGCGTCCTTTATGGTGCCGCTCTTCTCCATAACACAATAATGTTCCGCATTATTAATAAATGTTTGCGCAGAAAAGGATATCATGCACTACAAGGAGTATCTTAGGTTCACGGAGATAGGGACTCTTTTTATCTTCGTGTCCTACATGATAATGCCCATTCTCTCCCCCTATATAAAGGGACTCGGGTTCGACGAGTTCCAGATCGGGCTGATATTCTCCCTCTATCCCCTCTCTATCATACTGTTCTCCCCCATTATGGGAAAACTCTCGGACTCCGTGGGAAGGAAGACCGTGATACTCTCCGGGATACTTATGCAGATTCTCGCTCTTTCCCTTTACGTGGCCGACGGCTCTGCCCTTGTCCTCGGTTTCGCGAGGATGGTGAACGCGCTGGGATACGTGACGGTCATACTCACGGTTCTTGCGAAGATAGAGGATATGGTCGACGGGAAGTCCAGAGGAAGATACGTGGGGATGACAATGGCCCTTGAGAACGTAAGCAGAATGCTTGGTCCTGTAGCCGGCGGGCTCGTGGCAGACCTCTTTTTTGTAAGGGCTCCGTTCTTCCTTTCCATAGCCCTGCTGGCAGTTCTTTCCCTCTACTTCCTGAAGGACAGGCCGGAGAAACCGAGGACACTGAAGATCCCTGACATAAACCCTCTCCGCGGCATAAGGGAGTTCATGTCTGTAGGAAAACTCAGGGCTATGGGAATTCTTGGAATGGTGATGC
>WAQT01000054.1 GCA_015520105.1 Candidatus Aenigmatarchaeota archaeon | reverse complement strand
TTTTTGCCCAACAGCTTTTTGAGGAAGCGAGCGTCAGCGAAGCTCCCGTAAAAAGCTGTTCCGTAAAAGGGTTTAGCCACTAGGCCCTGAACCTAGCCCCTTTGACCGCTTGGGTATCCCCGCACTGGTTACAATCTTTGTATTAAAACAATATAAATAAAAGAACCCAAACAATATTATATATGCGAAAAGCCCAGGCAGAGGTCGTGATAATTCTTGCCCTGTTTGTAGTAATAGTTGTCGTGGTCGCCACGCAATGGAAGACCCTCACTTCTCCTGAAACAGAGGACACGAGAAACGCCCGGATAGTTGTTGAGGATTTCATAAAATCCGGCCTCTCCTCTGTTGCAAACGACATCCTCTCTTACGGAGGATATTCCAGTCCCGATGATTTCGAGATTGGCTCTGTCATGCTGGACGGAAAGGAGGCCCCCTACTGGCAGTATGGGGGGCGCGTCGTCATCCCGGACGTCAACGAGAACATAAAAACCGGACTCCAGAAATACCTTTCTGAACACAAGGACGGTTTCTTCAAGGCAGCGAATTCCGAGGGAATAATATCCTCTCTCGGCGACCCTGTTGTGAATTCCGTTAGAATAGTCAATAACAGGATTGAGGCTTCTGTGACCATGCCGACAACCGCGAAGGAGCAACCTGTCAGCCAGCCCTATGAGGTTTCAATCCCGAGCAGGCTCGGAGAGATGCTTGAATTCTCCAGAAGCTTTGTCACAGATTCTGTTCAGTCAAGGCCTCTCGAGCACTTCACCCTGACAAGCATGGCGGCCTCTCCCATGGACGAGGGAGCTGGGGAGATTCCATTCTTCATATCCCTTGATGAGTGCGGAGACAGTTACATAAGAACATGGTACGACCTGAAACCGAAGATGGAAAAGACCATAGAGAGAACGCTCTCCAACATATACATGCCCGGCAAGGTTCCGCTTAACACCCTCAGTTTCTCTTCCTCTCCTAAATTCAGCCTTGTGCGCTATAACGGAAAGGACTACGCAGACCTTGATGTGGACTTCTTCCCTCCGGACGACTTCGAACTTGACTTCTCAAGCTTCCAGTTCTCTCCCAACCCCATAATAAGCTACGCAAAACCCATACCCTTCATGAGCGAGTGCTACTCAGACCCTGTCTACGTGAGATACTATCTCAACTATCCCGCAGTCGTGAAGGTCAGGGACCCCGAATCTGGAGAGTCCCTCAGGTTCGCGGTTCAGGTATATATAATAAACAACACCCCCGCAGACCTTTCCGGGAACCTTGGCGTGGAATCCTCCCTGCAGGCAGAGATATGCTCCTCAATGCAATGCTCCGCTTCCATCTCACTGACAGACAGTTCCGGAAACCCTGTCCCCGACGCTAAAATCTCCTTCATGGGCTGCCCTGTCGGGGAAACCTCCTCTTCAGGAAAATTTGATGGAGACATCCCCTGCGGAATAGGACCTCTCCAGATATACAAGAAGGGGTTCGAGATGTTCTCCGAGCTCTACTCCTCCTCCGAGCTTGAGGATGCGGATGTCACGATAAGGGCAACCCCTGTGATATACCTCAACTTCTACGAAGTCAACGTGGCAAACAACCCGATAAGCAATAGCTATACAATACAGGAGAATGAAATATATGCCCTGAACGAGCAGACCGCAGGGGAGATAGTGTACGCGAGCTTCTTCAATCCGGACACCAACAAGACCTATCAGACTGTCTTCAACTCCCTTTCCGGAAGGATAACGAACATACCCGAAGGGAATTACATAGTCTATCTCAGCCTCTCAAGGTCGACAGAGAACGGAGCGGAGGAGAGGGGAGCTGTCTACACTCCGCTCTCGATAACCAAAGAGCTTGACGGAAAGGAACTTTACGTCTATCTCCCGAACAGCCCATCCTATAGAAACCTTGCCACAAACGAGGAGAAGACTCAGGAAGCGATAAGGCTCAACAACGTCCTTTCCAGATGCGGCCTCGGCCCAATCTCCGACTCCCCTGCGAGTCTTGAGAACGGCTGTTTCGTAAGCTATGATGAGGTGCTGTCATGAACTACAAGCTCTTCAGCCTGCAGCTGATGTCAATAGCAGTGTCATACCTCATGCTCAACCTCAGCATTGTTTCAGCAACCGCTATAAACATAATATATAACGGAGATGTGAAGGAGACATTCGATTACGACATAAGCTCTCTTGTGAACACAAGGATATTCGTTTCAGCAAAACCCACTGACATAGGATGGTCAGACCCGAGAGTGAACGTCAGCATAAGCAGCGGAAGCCTCTCAAACGCCATCAGCAAGATATACATCTACAAGTGCAAGACCCTTGACCCGGCAGCCTGCTCAAGGCTGAAACCCGAGGAATACTCCCGCTCAGCAGACGTGCAGTTCCGCTGGAAGGACATATCCCAGAAAACCGGGAACGAAAGATACCCCGAGGTAGCGAACCTGATGATTCTCATAAAACTGAACGGTCCCTATGACACAGAAAGCTGGATAGGACTGATGGAGAGGATAGAAAGGACCGAACTCAGGGTCTTCGTGATATCAGAAGACTCCATAGACAGCGTGAACCTCTATGCGAAATCAGAGGAGTATGTGGAGCCCATACTCTCCTACATCAGGAATTTCGCGATGATACCTTTCAACTGGCTCGAGAGGGTTGTGTTCACGAACGCGGACAGGCTCTATTCCGTTGCCGGAAGCGCAAGCGAACTCGACTCCTCGCCTCCCAAGACCACTGACGCTACGATAAACTCCGACACAGCGGACTCCCTCAGCAAGGACTATCATCTCATATTCCCTGAAACACCGAACGGAGTCTCCTCTCCTCTCACCCTCAACCTCAATCCCTACTACGAGTGCGGGAACAGCCAGTGCGAACTCGGTCTGGGAGAAACCAAGGCGAACTGCTGCTATGACTGCGGCTGCGATTCCGGTTTCTACTGCGATGCCTCAGGAGACCCCTCAACAGCATTGTGCAGGTCAGACAGGGACATCTCCCTTGATGTTGTTCCCACGACATCATCTGTCTCTGACTGCTCATCGCAGTCGAACCTTAACATAGAGATGAGGGTGAACAATGCTCCCGCGAGCATGGAAGAGACGGCAGAGGCCTCCCTCTCGATAGACGGGGAACTCTACACCTCCACGTGCACGAAGAAGTTCTCGAACAGTTTTGACTGTCCGTTCTCCATAACCCCGCCAGCGTCGTGCGGAAAGGGAACAAAAACCCTTGAGGCAAGGGACGTCAAGCTCACCATAACCTATTCAGACGGCCCCAACAAGATAACAAAAGACCTTTCCAAGGATTCCGCATCCATAAACTGGAACTATGACTGCTCCTGCGGGGAGAACGAATACTGCGACTCAGGAGAGGAGATATGCAAGTCAGAGGACGCTATCCAGCTAAGCATAAAGTCAGAGACGCTCACAAACTTCTACAGAGACGGCTACAACCCGGGAGATACGATAGATTTCACAGCAAAGATATTCAACGCTCCGAGCGACGCCACTTTCGTTAGCGCGTCCGCAAACCTCACCCTTCCCGGAGGCAGGGTGAATATCCAGACAGTGGAGTGCAGCAATGCAGCGGAGGATTTTGAATACGACTGCTCGATATATTTCGACATAGTGGGATACGACCCTGTCCAGAGCTATCAGATGCAGCTTGAATCCCTGAGATTCACAATAACGTACAGCGATGGAGCATCAACAAGGACAAAGACGCTTGTCTCAAGCGAGACCTACCCCATAGGAATCCCTTCCCAATACTGCGGGAACGGAAACGTGGACACCGGAGAGGACTCCTCCACCTGCTGCCTTGACGCAGGATGCTCTGACATAGGAGAGGGATACTACTGCAACACCGACAAGAACGCATGCGAACCTGAGAGCGGCATCTCCGTGTCCGTTGAGAAGATATCGGAGAACGGGACAGACTACAGCCCCTCGCAGACAGTGGAGCTTGTTGACTGCTCAGTGCCTCACGACCTCAATGTCACGCTCAAGGTGAGCAATCCTCCGGGAGAAATGGAATTCGATTCCTTAAGCTATATGCTCGGAGGCGTGGGATACACCGGAACCTGCGTTTCCGGAAGCGGCGGAAGGTTCTCCTGCACCCTTACAGTTCCGGACACTGTGTGCGAGGACCTCGCGGGAGAAACCCTGCAGGACAACTCCCTTGAACTCGCGATAAAATTCCCTGACGGAAACTATGCCACAAAGACACTCAGCCTGAACGCCTCCCTGCCAGACATCCACATCACTCCTACCTACCACTGCGGCGACGGCGTTGCCGAAACCAACCTCGGCGAGAGCAGCTCGAACTGCTGCATAGACATACCCTGCGATGAGGGATTCTACTGCGATTATGACAAGGATGAGAAGCCCAACGGCGAGTGCATAGCGATAGACAACATAACCCTTATGATAGACGAGCCAGAGGGCCAGGTGACGTTCGAGAGCTGCGAGGTCACTCACAAGCTGAACGTGAAAGCGCGAATACTAAACAAACCTTCCCAGATGAGGGTGGAGCAGGTGTACGGCCAGATAAACGGAAGCCAGGCCACAATAAGATGCAGCCTTGAGGATGACAAAGAGACGTACAACTGCACCATGAGGGTCCCGAAGGTCCCGAAGTGCTCTGTCAGCGGTTCTCCCTACTTCTACGGCAACGACCCATACACTGAGAAGGACGACAACAGCGTTACTTTCGTGATATCCTACAAGAGCGGAAAATCGAACAAGCTCTTCACAAGGAAGATGACAGCAGTCCTTCCTCCTATACAGATAAACCAGAACTACGAGAGCCTGTATGACATAATAGACAACAGCGTTAAAGAGCTTAAGTCATCGCTTGACGAAACCCTGAGGATAGCGGAGGACATAATGGACCAGTACGAGAGTTGCATGGACACCTACGAAAAGCTTGTGTATGTCGCCATCCTTGCGAACATAGCGTCCGCCTTCGTTGGCATAGGCAAGACCTTCGGTATCAGCTGGCTTGGAAAGGAGTGGACAGCCGAGCAGGCAGGAAACTTTATGAAGGGCGTCGGCAGCGTGACCACGAGTATTCTGGAATCGTGGGCAAAATACTGCGAACTCCTCTCGAAGGTCCAGACGTTAAAGCTGAAGACCCAGGATATAAGGATGGAGCAGATAAAGATGAAGCTCTGCATAAAGATGAACCAGCATCTTATGGACTCAGGAATGTGCACAGGGAAAGAGGAATCCTGCTTCAATTCCATGACAAGCTGCGTGAACTTCAACAAAGTGGATGGCTGGATGAGCGAACTCAGCAAGACCACCTCCGAGATAAGCGACACCGCAAGCAAGATGGGCAAATCCTTCATACAGGCCGGAGAGGGATTCAGCAACATCGCGGACGGCTGGACAGGCGGCGGAGAAACACTCACAGTTATTCTAAGAGATAAAACAGGTGGCATAAGAAGCAGCTTCTGCGAGTTCTACAAAAAGTCGAGTTATTCCTGCTATGATAATGATATAACTGTAAGGATAGCAGGAAAGGGATGCAAATATCCTGCATGGTATTACGAGTACAACGGGAAAAAAGGAGACATTAAAACAGGAGCAACGGGAAGAATAACGCAGGAGAAGATTGATGAACTCGAAGGAGGTTGGACACCTATTACATTAAAAGTATTCTGTTATGAGAAGGAGGAAGACTTCTTAAAGGACTATAGTGATGAAAAACTGGACCCCTCAAGAATGAAGAAATCTCATACTTTCTACGTCTACAATACAATGTTCAGAGATTCCAGGGAGGCCACAAATGCTTTGAGAGATAAAAACGAAGATAAGAGCGGTTATGATAACTATTGCGGCTGCGATGTAAAAGAAGCGCCTACAGACACCTCAACAGGAGATACCAGCAACAATAAAAAAAGTTATGGTTCTCAATGCAAAGTAGATAATGAATGTGAGTCCGGCACATGTGTTGATGGATATTGTGCTTTATTAACATGTTCTACAAACACCGATAATAAAAAGTGCAAGATAGACAATCAATTAGGAGTGTGCAAGAAGGGATATTGTGTTAAAGAAATAGGGGAAGTGTAATGTTCAGGCAATGGTAAGTATAATAAATGCATGGATAAGTGGAGATGTAAAAATGTTTTTGATGGAACATCTGTTCCCAATAAATGTCCCACCTTCCCATCTAATCAATATTTCAAGACATATGACCCAAATCTCCAGAATGTTCACTGGTATAAATTCCTTGGTGAACAACATCCAGCAGATGCAGTTAACGGGAATGATATTCAGTGTTGTGAATATGGTGTATAAAATTTATGCGACGGATAACAAGCAATGAGATTCCGGATCAAGAAAACACACTTTCCGCTCGCTTCTCCATCCCCGCGCCCGTCTCCCGGGTTTTCCGGCGAGTCTCTTCTCATCCTTCAAGCAGCCAGTTCTGGGCAGGCATCACCT
The DNA here is from genome assembly GCA_015520105.1 of Candidatus Aenigmatarchaeota archaeon. Lineage (GTDB taxonomy): Archaea > Aenigmatarchaeota > Aenigmatarchaeia > QMZP01 > QMZP01 > WAQT01. Next base: position 702 of record WAQT01000054.1, on the reverse strand, counting down.
TATCCTGAATCAGTCCTCCTTGAATTCCCCCTCTTCGCCATCTGTCAATATCACGCCCTCGCTCAGGCCGTACGGTATCCTTCCCCAATCCTCCGAGAACCTGATTTGACTATTAAACATATCGTCAACTATACTTGACGCTTTTCACACTTGTCCTGCAACTATCCGAAGAGATAGAGAAAAGAAGCAGGCCCGGCATAGTCCGCCATGAACTGCTGCGCAGTCTTTTGCATATTTATAAGCCGCGACACGAATTAGATAACAGGTGGGCAAGTGAATGAAGAGGCGAGCCTGTGGATGAGCAAGGCAGAAAGCGACCTTAGGCATGCCAGAAACGCTCTTGAGGACAGGGATTATGAATGGTCCCAACTGGCGTCTCAGCAGGCTGCTGAGAAGGCCCTGAAAGCGGTATGCATAGCCAAAGGAATTGGACTGATAAGGACACACGACCTTACCATTCTCGCAAGAAAACTGAAGGCCCCGAAGGGAATCATAGAGAAAAGCGCCCTTCTGAATCCCTTCTACACCTCTTCCAGATATCCGGACGAAATGAATGTCATGGATGAGGAACTCAACAGGACCGCTGCGCACGATGCAATATCCGCGGCAGAGGAGGTTGTCTCATGGTCCAGGAAGCAGTTAAGAACATAGAGATTGTAAAGAGATTCAAGGAAAGGATCCGGAAAAGGATGGTTATCGAGA
>WAQT01000053.1 GCA_015520105.1 Candidatus Aenigmatarchaeota archaeon | reverse complement strand
TTATAAGTCACCACATAGTAATCAATTATTCGTGTAAAAACCAACATCATGCGATACATTTATAAGGAAGCTAAACAATTCTCTATAAACCCGCAGCATAAACGCTTTCCTTCTGGCAGCGGGTTGAACAAGGAGGAGATTTAGATGGCAAAGAAGAAAAAGTCCGCAAAGAAATACTACAAGCTTCTGAAAGGAAACAAGGAAGTGGCGACCTTCACAGGAAGGCAGCCAAGGCAGGCAGCACTCAAGGCGGCAACAAGGGGATACACCGACATCAGGCTAAGGGAAAGAGGAAGAAGGAACAAAGACGGAAGCTACACAATACACATATTCAAGGGCTCCAGGCAGAAAGTGGATGTCGGCGGAGCCAACGTGAGCTGGCTGCCCTCCAAGGTTTGGAAGCCAATCGTCAAGAAAATCGGAATAGAGAGGGTCAAGAAGAAGAAATAAATAATTTCAGGAGGGCTTGCCCTCTCTCTTATTTTTATTTTTCTTTACTCTTCTTCCTGAAGGGTTGCCTCGGTTTCTCTTCCTGCTATCAGACGATATCATTCTCAACGGGTATCCGACAGGATTTTTTATGCTTCTGCAGATATCGTCAGGCCTGCACACCCCAATGGATGCGTAGTAGCCCTCGTTGCCGCAGTTCGGCGGGAGTATTTGCTTGTTCCTGTTCCTGTGCCACCTGAGCTGGCCCCGCACGTAGTTTTCCTGCAGTGGCGGCTTGTTTTTAGAGTTCCACTCAAGTATGAAGTTCTCGATGTCCTGCCATGGCCACTTCACAGACGATAGGAAGTTTATCAGTATCAGAACAGACCTCTTCCTTCCGTCAGAGAGGCCTTCGGATATCGTCTTTATGCACGGAGGGAACATTCCCGGCGTCACCTTCTTCGTTACAGAGAACTCTCTGGATTTCCTCTTCCTCTCCTCCTTCTTTCGCTTCCCCCACCAGTCCATGGCCTCTGCAAAGAGCGGCCCGGCTTCGTCCTCCTCGCCCGAATCGAGAAAGCCCCTGTCCGCCTTTATCCTGTGGGGGGAGGAGTGTTCCTTCTCGAAATCCATTATATCCCCCGGCCGGATGGGAAGCGAGACAAGAAAACTCTTCCTGTTCAGGGAGTAAGGAGCCCTGAAAAGGTGACGGGGAGATATCAGGACCGGGTCTATCTCTATCACGCTGTAGGGATTTATTCCCGTATCCGTGAGAATCTTCCCGAGCCCGACTCCGGTCTTCTCCGCTATCTCCTCGGGAGAGTCTTTCCTGAGAATCTCCTTTGCGAGTTTCTCCCGTATAAATTCCCTCAGGTAGAGACCCGCTATCCTCGCAAGCTCAGGATATTGCTTTGCAGAGGGCTGGAAGTTCACGCTCTTGGGTATGGACTCCCATGGTATTCCTATGTGGAACCCCTTCCCTCCAGTGTATTTCACTGAGAATCCGGAGATTCCGTGCTCCCTCAGCGCGCCGCACAGCACTGAGGCCGCTATCTTCGAGTGCTCAAAGAGCTTGCAGTCTAGGTCGAGTATGAGGTCCCAGCCAATCCGGAGGTCCTGATAGTTGTCCTGTTTCAGCGCCATCGGATTGGACCATCTCTCGAGCGACGTGTGGAACTCCACCACACCCTCTCTCACCATCTGCTCTATGTCGCTTGGATAGGCCAGCATGTTGGGCCTTGTTCCGAACGAGCCGCTCCTGTACACGCCCACGGTCTCCCTCTGCTTCGAAAAACCGAAGAGGGCGTCCCTTATATCGTCTCTGGAATAATATTCCATTATCTGTGCAGGGGTCATGCTAAATCTTGACCCTTCGTGGTTTAAATAGAGTTCATATCGGACTCATTTTCCGCTTACGCAGCGTTTTGGTGAGCAGGGATTCCATTCCCCTGTAGAAGCCTCTTGCATTCTCCAGCTTCCTGATGCCCTCGGGTGTTGCGGAATACACCCATGTCCTTCCCTGCTTCTGTTTGCTCACGAGACCGGACCTCTTGAGGAGGTAGAGCACCTTGTAGGCAGTGACTGTTCCCGGAGTGAAGCCGAACCTGTCCTTTATTTCTTTTCTTATCGCATAGGCATGAAGCGGTCTCTCAGAAACTATGGCGAGTATGTAGACCCAGAGGTTATCGCGGGTGTTCAGTTCCTTCAGCCTTTTGAGCGGGTCGATGGTCGCACCTTGGGAATGGATGCGCGAGCCGGGACTTGAACCCGGGTCTCCACCGTGGCAGGGTGACGTCCTCTGGCGGCATCAGAGATGCTACCGCTAGACTACTCGCGCATGAATTATTAAAGAAACGCCTGTTTTATATTTATTTCTTTATCTTCGAGCGTGTCTAACTATTCACCAATATAACCAACAAATTATCCAAACAACCACATCCAGCCCTTATCAGTATCCTGACCTGATAACCGAGCA
>WAQT01000052.1 GCA_015520105.1 Candidatus Aenigmatarchaeota archaeon | reverse complement strand
GGGTCTCCGGACTCTATTCTTATTGCACCAGTTTCTTTCGCAAATTCTGCCAATTCCAGCAAAGTTTTTACATAATCCGTGGGCATCATCTCGTCCTTGCCCTTCCCGTACCCCTCGGGAGTCATGTCCCACACCCTGCACCTCTGAACACCGATGCTCCTTGCCAGTTTGAAGATATCTATAACTTCATTCTCGTTCTCTTTCGTTACAACGGTCTGGGACACGCATGTGATTCCCGCCTCTCTGGCGTTCCTCAATGCCTTCAAAGCCCTTTCGAACGAGTTTCTCTTCCCCCTTACCCTGTCGTGCCTCTCCGGCCTCACGCTGTCTATGTTTATCTGAACCTGCGAGAGGCCGAGAGCTTTGAGTTCCTTTGCAAGGCTCCTTGTCAGGAGATAGCCGTTTGTGTTCATGTGTACTATCAGGCCTGCCTCCCTCGCAATCCTGACAGCCTCCTTTATTCTTGGATATAATGTCGGCTCTCCTCCGGAATATGTAATCTGCCTTACTCCCGCGTCCGAGAGTATCCCGACAATTCTCTTCACATCGCTTATCGGCATGTGAACCCTCTCAAAGCCGGAGGACGCTCCTGTGCTCGCATAGCACCATGCGCAGTTGAAATTGCAGTGGTCTGTCAGGTCAAGCACTGCCCATGAAAGAGTTTTTTTCTTTATGAACGTCCTGAATTTTTCCTTCGCGTCATTCTCCTCCCAGTCGAACGTCACCACGCACATCTAATCACCCCAGAAGCCTGACACGAGCAGGTAAGCGAAAAGGAAAACAAATGAGGAAAGCATCCCCGCTCTCGCTCCCCTGTGCCTGTCCCTGCTCAGGAATGCGGAAACCGTTACAGCGAATGGAATCACAGGAACAAGGTAATGGGCCCCGGAGACCAGCACCCATCCAGAGAAGGCTGCGGACATGCCGTAAAAAACCTTTTTCGCCTTGCCTATTCCAAAAGCAGTAGCGATAGTTCTCACACCCGCGCTCATGTCTCCCTTGTGACCCCTTATGTCTCCAAGCAGGTTGAGCATGAATCCCATGAGAAACACTGAGACAAAGTAGCTCCACAGCAGGGCGTTTCCCGGGCCTGACTGCGACCCCACGAGAAACGCAATACCTATCACGAAACCCGTATAAACATTCTTGAGGAGAAGAACCCTCTTCACCCTCAGGACGGAATAAGCCACTATCATGGGAATGCTTGCCGCGTAAAGGAGCAGAGAGAACGGAGCAAAGGAAAGGGAGAACGCGGTTCCTGCAACCAGGAACGCAGCAACAACAGCTGCACCAGAGCTTCCCGCAGCGAGTGGACTGACCTTGCTGTTGTTCACCGCATCCTCCTCTTTATCCGTGATATGGTTTATTGCATACGCTGCTCCGCTCAGGAAGAAGACAGCGAGAAACACATGAACAAGAAGAGGCCCGAAGCCGTTGAAGAATATGTATCCGCTGGCAGCAATCGCGGATATGAATATGCATGTCTCTATCCTGATAAATTTCAGAAAATCCCTGAAATATGCCATATATCTGCGTGTCATATTATATAAATCATTAATATGTTTAAATAAATTACACACAGATTTAAACAATTTCGGATGTTGGACGCAGACCAAATATATAAACCACCTTGACCAATTATTATCGGATAACGCATGCCGGCAAAGAAAACCATAATGGTGGTTGACGACGAGCCAAGCCTAATAGAGCTCGTGAAGGCCATTCTTGAAGCAGAGGGCTATTCAGTGGTTTCTGCATCTTCAGGAAAGGAATGCCTGGAGAAGCTGAAAAAGACGAAGCCTGACCTTATACTAATGGACATGATGATGCCTTCAATGTCGGGCAGGGAGACCACGGAAAAAATAAGGCAAAACCCGGAGACCAAAGACATAAAGGTTGTCTTCCTCACAGTAGCAAGGTTCTCGGACACGGGAAAAGACGTGCTCAACAAGCTGCGCGTTCTGGATTACATAACCAAGCCATTCGACAACGACGACCTGATAAGAAGGGTCAAGAAGGCGCTCTCTTAATTTCCTGAAGAGAAAAGAGCGGTCTTCTTTTCCGCATTAACAGGAAGCCTGAAGTGAAACTCGCTGCCTTTTCCAAGAACGCTCTTGACCCATATAGCCCCTCCCATCTTTTCCACCATCTCCTTGCACAAGGACAGGCCAAGTCCGGTTCCTTTTGTAGTTCTTGTGTAAGAGGAATCTACCTGATAAAACCTGTCAAATATCATATCCAGCTTATCCTCCGGTATTCCTATTCCTGTATCCTTCACAATGAAATGAACCCAGTTCCTGTCCTGCCTGACAATCACAGTAACGCTTCCTCTGGGGGTGTATTTTATCGCGTTCTCCACTATGTTCATGAGAATCTCGGTGAGTTTCTCCCTGTCGGTCCTTATTGTCCCCACGGACTTGTCAATCTCAAAAGACAGTTTCAGCCCCTTCTGCTTCGCAAGAACGCTCATTTCCTTCTTTACGCTATCAAGAACATCATTCAGGTTCACGTCCTCGAACATGAACTTTATCGTTCCAAGGTCTATCCTAGAGAGTTCGAGTATCTCGCTCACCATGTTCGCAAGCCTCTTCGTCTCCTCCTCCATTATCTCCAGATATCTCTTTCCTGTTTTGTCAATGCTTTTGTTCTTCCTGAGGAACTGCGAAAAGCCCTTTATCGCTGTGAGAGGCGTCTTCAGCTCGTGCGCGGCAATGGATATGAACTGGTCCTTTTTCGCGTCAATCTCCTTAAGCTTCCTGTAGTTTTTCTCAAGCTCCTCCTTCGCCTTCCTCAGCTCCCTGTTGGCCGCCTCCACATCCTCCATCATGTTGAGTATCGCCATCTTGCTCTCATGCAGCTCTTTGGTCTTCTTCTTTACCTCTTCCTCAACAACCTCTCTGAGCCTCCTTTCCTTAGAAATCAAATCCTCATAGCGTAATACAGATTCTATCTTAGGACCCACCTCTTTGCCAAGCTCAGACAGGAAAACAATATCCTGCTCTGAGTATTCCTTGAGGTTCCTTCTCTTTCCAAGAGCGATTATGCAGGACAGCCCCTTTCCGGTATATACAGGAACAAGAACTTCTGCCCCAAGCTCGTCAAATATCTTCAACCCGTCTTTCTTTCTGTAAACTGCCGCATCGATTTTTCTCAGCACTCTTCCTTTAGAAAGTATTTTTCTAATCCTCTTGCTAACCAGGATTTCTGCTCCCTTCTCTTTTGCTCCCCACGGGGCAAAGCCTTCCCCTGATTTGAAAAGGAATACCACGCTTTTGGGATAAAGGTTTGTGTTCAGGCATTCGCTTATCTCTCTTATAACCTTTCTTATACTCGTTGCGCCGACCAGCCTGTCCGAAAGCTTGTAAACCTCTTCCCTGTACTTGTATTTCTTCTTGAATAAAAGAACGTCAAGCTTCGACTGCATTTTTCTTCTAAACCTCTCGGCAGCATAAATCATCACAAGTGCAATCGCTCCCCTAAGAACCACATGAATATTCTCGATCCATTCAAACAAAAGAAGTATCATTCCTATTATAAGGAGGACAACAGACACTGAGGACAGCAGCCATGCAAGGTTTCTGTGTATAAGCGTCTCTATCCCGAGGAATTCATGGCGCACCACCGCAAATCCGGTGAGAACTACAAACAATGATGACGTAAAGAAACCTATAGGATAGAGGTCATGCACAACATTTGACATGAAATCCACTGCTCCAGCAGAGAAAACAATAAGACCAAGAAATATCACAAACATCGCGCGCCTCTTGTCAGGATGCTCGGGAAAGAGCACGCCGCGATAAAAAAGGATTCCTATTGCAACAATGACTATAATGGAATACGCAATGAGAAACGGAAAGAAGAGGGGTCCTGCTGTTGTGTAGTATCCCCAGAACCTCTCGGTTGCAGATTCAAGAACAAGTCCCGAGATATGCGCGGCCAGCATCAATGCAGTAGCTGCGTAGGCGGACAGGAGAACAAACCTGTACAGCGCTTTTCTGCCCAGACCCAGTGTGTAATAAATCATGGTAAAAGCGAACACAGGAAGGAATATCACTCCTATGAAGCCAATCCTTATCAGCGACTCCGCAATACTTTCCGATGCGTTGTACGCAAGAAAAAAGACGCCCTGCCACCATGCGGCCGAAAGGGAGAACAGCGCCAGAAAGACCGCATCCATCTTTCTGGTCTTGTAGAGAATGAATATCCCGAAGAACGCAAGAAAGAGAAATCCCATAAGATTGTTCACAGACCACGGATTGAGAAATTCATAATTCCCGGGATTTAGCAGAGCTGTCAGCACCATACTATCTCTCGTCTATATCAATCACTTCGTCAGCCATCATGCTTATGTCCTTGAGCATCTCCTCGCTCTCCCTGTTCTTAACCACTATAAACACGTAAGAGGTCTCCCTGAACCTCACGTCCGAAATCAGGGAATGGAAAAACCTGACCACAATGGAGCGTTCCTTGTAAAGAATCAGTGTGGATAGAGAGTCGAATATCACGCATTCTATGTTTCCGGCTTTCACCACATTCTTTATTGCGATGCTTAATTCTGTAAGAGATTTTGGAGATTCCAGATAAAGGACAGGTTCGTTCTCGCAGGAGCTCTTTCCACTGCCGGATGCGCAATCCACGAAGAAGAACCTGCTTGTATCCACTCCTTCAGAGGCAAACCTTCCCTTAAGATTCTCATAACCCCTGTTCAGAGTAACATAACATATTCTCTGTTTGTTCCGAGATACCATTTCAGCTATCTTAATAACCGAGCGGCTGTAATTCTCGCTTTCAGTGCAGAATATGTTCACCCTGCCTTTAAGAGCGAGTTCCATATCATTAATTGTTGCCAGATGCCTATAAAATAACAGCTATGCGTCTGCAATCAATGAGACGCACCCGACGTTCTCCCTGAGAGATGACAGCTCCCTCTCTATGCGAAACCCGCAGCATATACCGGAGGCAACACAGAAAAAAGCAGCAATTCCTTCCCCTGAGACTGGCATCAGCATAGAGAGCAGAGTCAGTCCTATAAAAAGACCCCTTATCTCCCTCAGAACTGTATCTACGGTTTTCACTATTCCACAAGAAGAAATCTGACGCAAGTTTTATAAGAGGTGTTGGAAAAGGAATTTAAATCTATGCCTGAGCATTACATTGTCGGTCTGATGCCTGTCTTTGCAGCAAACTCTACCCTGTCGGACCGTCTCCTTCCAAGTCTTCGAAGAATTCTTGAGACAAGTCCGGTATTGTATTCATGTCCCGCAATATTGGCCGCGAGCCGCATAAATTCCCTTCCTGCCTTGGATTTGGGGTATAAATCAATCACAGAGACTTTATTGGCAAGGCTTCTAAGAACGCTTTTATCCCTCGGTACCCTCGATATCACAGGAAGCTCGGTCAGCTGCTCAACCTCGTATGCGCTGAGTTCGTGCCTTCCCTCTCCAACCATGCTCATGACTATGCCAAGAGACTTCACGCCAAGCTGTTCTGCAAGATGATGGCACTTCACCACGTCCATGAGAGAAGGAACGAACGGAGTCATGACATATATAATCTCATCGGACGCTTTTATAACCTCAATGGCTTCCTTTCCGAATCCGGGAGCCGCGTCAAGAAGTATTATGTCAGCGCTGCCGAACAAATCTTTAACAGACCTCTTCAGTTCTTCCATGTTTACGCCGCTCAGGTCGTCAAGAGAGAGGGATGCCGGTATTATCTTCAGTCCCGGGACGCTGTAGTCGTAAACAGCCTTCTCTATATTAACGTCGCCCGAAAGCACGTTATTCAGGGAAATGGGATAATAATACATTCCCATATACATTCCGAGATGCGATGTTGTGATATTGCAGTCAACAAGCACGACGTCCTTCCTGTACCGAGATGCAAGCGCAGCGCCAAGATTTACAGCAACAGTGGTCTTCCCGACGCCGCCCTTTCCGGACACAATGCCTATAACCCTTGTCAAGAAACCACCTGAATATTTTTTTGGCTCTGCGGTTTAAATAAGAATTCCACCGGTCTGTGACCGGTGGCGGGAACATTATTTTATAAATCAGCTGTCAAATTCTCAACCGATGTCCATGTCAATCCGCAACGATGTCAGACAGGTAATATTAAAGCTTGCGGGTCCAAAAGCTGCAAGCATTGTGGACACCGATGCGTTTGATAATCCTCAGAAATATCCCGAAGACTTCCTCAACGAGGCTGCGTATTTTCTTTCAAGGCTTGTGGGCGAGCGTGCAGCAGAAAGGAAGCTCGAACCGCTTTATAAGAAATACGGAATATCCAAAACTAAAAACAATTTATACAAGCCCAACAAAACATAAAGCGAGAGGATGTATGAAATAATAAGCACAGGAACGCTTGTGGTATCGTCCATTTCTATAATCTTTTTTGTGTTCGTCATAAAGAATATAAGGGGAGAATTTGGAAAGAGTTACACACTTATCCTTTTTGGAATAGCTACAGGCGTGCTTATTCATTCAATAACAGAAATTATGGAGGCGTTTAATATAATAGAACACGAAACTCTCATGCTGCTCATGTCGATATTTGTGCTTACCGGCTCGCTTCTTTTCATAGCGGCTGCAATTGTTGCGCTAAGGGCAGTCAGGTAATCACCATCTGTAGGGATACGCAATCCTGTTGAGTTCCGCTTCATCCCTTATCAATACAGGAACCTTTGTGCCGAGTTTGGAATGTATCATCCTTATATAACTCATCAGGTCCCTGTCCGAGAACATCGCTATGAATGTGGAAAGTATTCTCATAACAGCATCTGCATGGTATTTTTTTGTGAATACTGACAGGTTAACAAACAGCATATAAAGAAATATGTCTGAAAATATGTGCCTTCCATACGTTCCGAGCACGTCTTTGTCATTGAGAAAGAGAATGCGCAGGCTGGCTTCATTAAAAAGAACGTTTGCATTGTCTTCGATGAAACTTTGCAGGACCGGAAGCCTGCTCCCGACGAAAACCTCAGGAAACCAGACGCCGCCCTTTCGCGACGCATAGCTTTCTTTCAAATAATCGGATATCCACCCGAACTGCGCAACAAGCCTTCTTCCGGACTTCTTGATATAACCATCCCTTATCATACAGACGTACAAAGGTTTGCCGAGACCTGCCTCGTTGTGATAGAGATAGTTTGTCTTTATTCCCCATCTTGACTGTATCTGAAAAAGGCTCTCTCCCTCTTTTGGTTTCCCTGCGCAGCTGAGCCATATAAGCCAGAAATTCTTATAGTCTGTTATTCTGGTCTTTGTTTTTCCCATGATAAATATTGTACAGATGTAATATAAATTTTTGAGAATTACGCAAAAAAACGCTTTTTTGAGCTTTAGAGGTTCTGACAACGTTTCTTTTCCGAAAGAAAAAAATTCGATTTTTTTAATATGTCTATACTATTATGTCTATATAAAAAGAACCCCAAAATCAATTAATATATAGTTAAACAAATAATAATACATGTCAAAGAATCCATCATTTCTGCAACCTGTTCATTTGTCT
>WAQT01000051.1 GCA_015520105.1 Candidatus Aenigmatarchaeota archaeon | reverse complement strand
GGTCAGCGGCATATAACCGCTGACCCGTTTCAGCCAAGGCTTCAAAACCAAAGGTGAATGATATTAGAGGTGCGCATGTTTCTGGTAAGGAACGAGGACGTCAAGGCAGGAAATGTGAAAGGAAGCGCGGTGCTTCTGAACATATCGAACGGCAGATATTATATAGTTGACAGGCTTGTTCTTAAGGTCTTCGGGCTGTGCGATGGAAGGACGCTTTCCGAAATAAGAAACCATCACGCTCTTTCAAGAGAAGAGAGGAAGGATATTGGCAGCGTGATAAAAGAGATGGTAAAGGAGAATCTGATAACCACATCGGCTGAAAGACCAAAAAACTCGTTACGAAAGAGTTTGACTGACTTTTACAGGGCATTCATGCTCGAATTGTGTGGAAAGAGCGTCTGCTTTGATGACAATGCAAAAAGGAAGGTATTAAGAAACAAAAGGTTTGTTTTTGACTTCTATGGATTTAAGCAGAAACATGATGAGATGAACGGAAAGGGAAGTTTCAATGAGCAGATTGCGGGAATAAGGAACGTCAAACGGATATGCCCTGACAAACTCGTGGAGGCGCGTTTGCATATTAATTCATGCAATGTCCGTGATATTGACAGGCTTGCAGAAACTGTTTCCAGATTAAATGTTGACAGGATTGTATTGGAGATTGATGGCGTGCGAGATTCTTCTGCGATAAAAAGAGCGATAGATACAGCAACGCTCAACGAGACATGGACAGTCGTGAAAGGAATGCCGAAAGGGTTAATGAAGGGATATGAGGTGCATGTGGAATTATGAGATGCGTGCTTGCAAGCCTTCCGGAAAGGAATGAGGGGTCTGCGCTGCTGGGTCTGATGTACCTGAAGGAATATGCGATGAGGGACCCGCAGATTCCGGAAAGCGTTGAAATAAACATTGTTGAGTTCAACAAAGGGTATCAGATTGATGACGTTGTATGGAAGGTCTGCAGGACCAATCCGGACGTTGTCGGGTTTTCCTGCTATGTGTGGAATATAGAGGATACGCTTAAAGCATGCAGGATTATCAAGAAGCTCATGCCCGAAGTCAGAATAATGCTTGGCGGGCCAGAAGTCAGTTACAGGGCGGAGACGTATATGAGAGAAATCCCTGAGATAGATATAATTGTGAGAGGGGAAGGAGAAGAAACGTTCAGGGAACTGATAAAGCATTTCGTTTCAGGAAACCCAAAACTCCAGCGCATAAAAGGAATAAGCTTCAGGAGAGAGGGAAGGATATTCCATAACGCTGACAGGCCGCCGATTCGTAAGCTTGACCTCATACCATCGCCTTATCCTTTTATAGAGGACGGCGTCTCTGCAGTGGTTATAGAAACAAGCAGGGGCTGCCCGTTCAGGTGCAGGTATTGCGTGTGGGGAGGAATGTGCCATAATGTAAGGTATTTCTCTGTGGAAAGGGTGAGGACAGAACTACAGAAAGCGTTCGAGGCAAACGCAAAAAAGGTAGTGATATACGATTCGGTGTTCAATATCAATAACACGAGGATGAGAAAACTTGCTGCGTCAGTTGAGCAGATAGTAAATGAACAGACAAACCTTGTAATAGAAGCGAAAGCGGAATTCGTCAGCAAAGAGCAGATAAAACTTTTCAGAAAGATGAATGTGACTTTTGTGGAGACAGGCCTTCAGGCAGTAAACCCGGAGACCCTTAAAAACATAGGAAGGAATCTTAACCATGAGAGGTTTAGCAGGGGGCTGAAGCTGTTGAATGATTATGGGATAAACAACGACGTGGATGTTATTCTCGGGCTTCCGGGCGACAATTTTTTCACGTTCAGGAAGTCTCTTGAGTTTGTGCTCAGGCACAAAGGCAGCAACGCCCTTGTTCATTATTTTGTTAATCTTCCGGGAACATGGCTATATGAGAACAGCAGAAGGGTTGGCATAGTCTCTATGGACCATGCCCCTTACCGCGTGTTGAGCACCAGCAGTTTCGGGATGGACGAAATCAAGAAAGCGCAACTGATGGTAAAAAGCATGATGGCAGAGAATCCCTCGGTAAGGGTGTTTAACAAAAACGAATTTTTCGTTCATTATTGAGCGAAGAGGCGGTCTCTGCGCTATTTCTTCATCTCTTCTAAGAGGGAGACCACGTTCCATATCTGGGTTCTTGCGAAGGATGTCAGGTTGGGGTCGACAGAGGCGTCGTCTAGAATGGATATTATGCAGGATATCTTCTCCTCGTCGGTCTCCATGCAGTTTATCATTTCAATGGATTCCTCAAGCGTGGACTTAACATTCCTCGGAATTCCCCTGTTTTCAAGAATCTCCTTTATCAGATCATTTATGTCCGTCCTGCCTGCCTGCATTGAAACACCTCCCGCACGGTTAACCTGCAGATGCGTCTGACCCTGTGCCGGACAACTTGCTTCTTATCTCGCTTATCTTCTCGTTCACAAGCTTTTCCGTCTTTTCAAGGGACTTTATCCTCAGCTCGGCTGATTCCTTTTTCTCCTCAAGGTCCTTTTTTATCTCTGATACCGGCATCTTTATAAGTATGGGGCCTGATATCTTGTAGGCCTCGTTCTGCTTTGAGTCGGACAGCTCCTGGAAGGCCTTGTTTATCTCGGATATCTGGAGATTGAGATTCTCCTTCTGCGCGATTATTGCCTGCATCTGCTGCTGGTAGAGCTGCATCTGATTTATAAGCTGCTGGGCGTGCTGCGAGGTCATGTTATCACACTCACACCGCCTGAACCCTTTTCGGAATCGAGGGTCTCGGCTTCTTCAGTATCCTGTATCCGCAGAAGGGGCACTGTATCTTCTTGGCTGTGCTGAGTTCAAGCTCAGCCTCCCTTCCGCAATTGAGACATGTATAGAGCGGCATATTATCTCTCTTTTGTTATGCTGGTTTATATGCTTTGCCAGCGACTTTGATTCCGCATCTATCGCAGAACCACACTCCGGACGCCTCCCTTTTAAGCGAGTTCTTCAGGCATTCGGGGCATTTGTGCTTCTTCTGCGCGCCGATTTTAAGGAGCATATTTCTTGCTCTCTTTCCGTAGCGCGCTCCGTATTTTCCTGCAAACCCGACCTTTTTTGTCCTTCCCATGCTAAACCTCTGTTATCTTTTATTTAAGCAGTTTTCTCAGTTCGTTCCCTTTGTTCACGGATATCTCAAGCGCTTTCTCTATGTCCTCCAGGAGCAACGGCTCCACGCCCCTCTTCTGGAGGGCGCACACGTTTCCCTTCTCGTTCGTGGTCACTGTCAGTATCGTTTCTATCGCCTTCTCCTCCTCGAGATTGGGGTCCACGAAGAGGTTGTTGCCTATCTTTGCGACGCTCACGGGAACAGGCTTCGAGTTCATGGGAAGCTTTCCCTTCCTCTTCTCATAGTTTATCCTCTCGCCGTCGTATTCCGGGATTTTTGTGTTGAGCAGCGCCTGGATGGCAGCAAGCCCCGCAGCGTCTATCAGGTTTCCGGAGTGGTTGAGTATGTGGATGTCGAGGTTTATCACCCAGACCTTCTCTCCCTCCTCTATGCAGAGCTTCTCCGTGGCTATCGCCTTGGACTCCCTTATCCCCCTGTCCACTACCCGCGCAAGCTCTATGGCATCCTCCTTTGGCGGGCCTGTCTCGAACTCCGGAGAGGCTATGGGAGAGAACTCCGCTCCTACAATCAGAACGCCTTCGTCAGGCTTGTCAGGGAAGGGCGTTCCCACAGACATTTTCACTCCTGCTATAATCTCCGTGTCTCCCATCCTTACCCTGGCAGAGCCCTCTGCCTTGTATATCGGGTTGCTCTCTATCTCTATCTTCCTGAATTCCAGCGGCTTTCTTCCGTCAAGCCTTGTTCCCTCGGAAAGCAGCTTTCTTATGTACTGTTCCTGTATCAGCATCATGCTATTC
>WAQT01000050.1 GCA_015520105.1 Candidatus Aenigmatarchaeota archaeon | reverse complement strand
CCTATACCCCATCCGGAGGCCTCAACGCTTTCGTCAACATTATATTCTATAACCAGAAACCGGTTCCCGCCCATGAGCATTGCGTAACGAAGCGCCACATCCAGGATTTCCATAGTTGTGGCATCCTTTTTGCTCCACACCTTCACAAACCCAAGAACCGTATAACAGTTGCCTTTCTCCATATATGATATCCTTCTGGTAGACCACCTCAGCGGTTCAGGCACCAGAGATTTCCACGAGATTACGAGGCCGTTCTCTTCAACAAGGTTGGTTTTAGTTTCGGATGCGGACCACTCCGGTTTGAGCTCGATTATGTTTTTGAGCTTCGTGATATTGTGGTGGGTTGAGCTGCCCTTTCCAGAGAAAAGGGGAGTAAGAGGACCGTACCTAACCTCTCCGGGAAAGGGGTAAGGTTTTCTCGATTCTGTGTGCGGAGCAAAATTGAATGTGGAACTGTTCTTTGTGTTCATCTCCACATTGACATCAGCATCCTGCGTCGCATAAGCCGCAGCCATAGGAGATAGCAGCAGGAACGCTATTAGAATAGAAAAGACTCTCATGTCAGACCTCCTTTCCGGGAGCGCGCAAAGCGCGCTCCCTGGTTTTCTATTGAATACTGATGTTGCCCCAACTGGACAGGTTTATATTCCACCCGTCCTGCTGGTAGTTCACGTTTCCGTTAAATGATGTGGAAGTCGAAAACTCATCGGACAAACAATAGTTTGTGTCAGACCACGCGTTTCCTTCGAGGAAGAGGGTATTATCCTCTGCTGAGAACTCGATATTGCTTCCTATTTCCACGTCACTCCAGCCCCAGTCGTCGCAGCAGGCGATAACCGGAGTTGACAGCACCAATAAACACACTACTACGAGAATAAACGCAAACAGTTTTTTCATTCTGTCCTCCCTTTTAAGATCGTTCTCTGCGGCAAGGCCACAGTTGAGATAAACCATATCACCTCCTTTCTTCTTGGTCTGACGCAAGACTGTGTTGCAGCGACGAAAGTCGCAGAAAGAGCAAGGCGCGTTATTCTTTCATCTATGCAAATCCCGGCCCGCGCGAAACCGTTACGGGTCGCGCGAACCAGAGCGCCTGAGACTTCAGGCGGGCCTTCCTTTGGGACTCAAAATGCCTCTTCGGGGCATCTCGTTCGGCCCGCCAGGTTCATTCACAGGATTTCTGGAACCCTGTGGTTTTGGCAGAGTTGATAAAGTGTTGATGTGGTGAGCATGGAATATGTAACTATTATTGAGTGATTATTATGTTATAGAAAGTTTTTTAAACCTATGCCTCATTGCCTCAGGTTCTGCTGCAATCAGAATTGATAAGATTCTCATTATCTTCTTGAGAATCGGGACATTGTTTGTCCCGGAATGTCCCGATTCCTGTTCACACCCCGGCCATGAGACGCAGCATGTTCCTGAGGCCGGGAGCGAGGCCCAGGATGAGAACGACTATCTTTAGGAAGTTTCTGAAGTTCCTGTCTTCCGCGTGCCTGTCAAGAACCCAGAGGACAGGAGGAACCACAGCGGCCTTGAGCAGGAACATCGCGTAAGGCCCGAGATAGGGGAAGAGAAGCCTCGGAACCACGTGCTGCTCCACATAGCCGAAATACGCGAGAGCGGCAACCGTTGCTGTGGCGTCGAGGAAGTGAGCTGATATTATAGCGAGGTTCTCGTCGCTCAGAAGGCCTGATAGAAATCTCTGAATCCTTCTTCCCGGAAAGAGAAGCTCGGCAAGAGACCTCGGAGCGTGGAAAACAAGGAACCATGCAAGCGCTCCGCCTGCTATGAGGAAGAAAGGGAAAGCGTTCTCGAAGGGAAGGATAAGGAGATTCGCGATGTCCAGCGCGATGCCTGCGAGGAGCATTGCCTTCCAGTAGGGAAAGGAGAACCTCTTCTGGATAAGGAGGGAGGCGAACAAAACCGCGAGCGCGAGGGAGAAGGTTATGAAATAGCTCCCCGGAGTCGGAAACACAGGAAGGTTGTAGAATTCGTTAAGTCCGGGAGAGAGCTTTCCAACATAAGCCGCGTCGTGGAGAACCCTTGTGGACGAGCCCCAGAATATGAAGGGAAGGATTGCGAGGCCGAACCTCAGGTCTATCCCTATCCTCAGCCTGGCAAGCATCCTGTACACGTAATAGACCGCGACCACGAGTATTAAGGAATAGACTGTGGTGTTCACGGGATTGAACCATCCGTTCGCCAGTATGGGATTGATGAAGTAGTCCTGAAGGAAACCCATTCTATCAGCCTGTCCTTTTAATAAGGATTTAGTATTTAAGAGGGTTTGGACAATAAATAAGCATGAGGAGAATCGCAACCCAGAGAACCGTGCTGACTCTCCTTGTTCTGTCAGCTCTGGCTGTGTCTGTTTCAGCCCAACCGTTCGGCGCCCATGCGTCAGCAGTTAAGATAAGGACACTGGCTGTGCTCGGAAAGGGAATCGCTGCAAACCCAAGCGACCCGCTTGACTTCATGATAGTGAAGTTCGGACTGGGCATAGCGCGGGCAGGAAACGAAACAATGGCCCTTGGTGTCCTTGTGCTTGACGACAGCAAGTACAGGCTCAGGGACGTCACGATAGAGGACGGCCATGCAACGGGAAACATATACTCGAACGGAACGCAGGCCGGCTCTTTTGACGTGTCCTCTGTAATGAAGGGCGACACGGAGGTGTGGGCAGGAACAATGACCCTCGATGGAAAAACATACAACGTCTATGTGATCGAGGGTGTGCGGCCTGTCAGGGCATCGGAGCTGAAGGAGAAGGTTGCTGACTACTGCAGAGAGCATCCGCAGGAACCGGAGTGCAGGAACAAGGTGCAGGAGTATTGCAAGAACAATCCCGAGGACGCGAGATGCAAGGCGCTCTTCAGGGCATACTGCCTGAAAGGCGACAATATGAAAGATTTAAGATGCAGGGAGGCGTTCAGGGAGTTCTGCGAGGAACATCCTGCAAACGCGCGCTGCGTGCCTTTCGAGCTCAGGAGGGCAAAGTCCTACTGCGAGAAATATTCGGACTCCAACCTCTGCCGCAAGATAGGCACAAGAATCGCGGAGTTCTGCAAGGAACACCCGGACAACGAGGGATGCGCAGCAGTCAAGCAGCTTGTAGCAGCGAGGCCAAAACTCCTCCAGAACATACAGGAGATCCGGGAGAGGATAAGGAACCTCAGAATCACTGCTATAAAGAGCGGCATGACAGATGATTCTGGGGATGAAGATGAGGGAGAAGGACCGCTTGCAGGAACAAAGATGCCTGGACAGTTAAACATTCCGCTCCCAGGCAGCAATGAAGGAGGGGAGTAGATGCTCAGGGAAGCGTTGATACTGGGCGTTGTGCTTTCCCTTGTAGTGTTTGTGAGCGGCTGCACCACAACAACTCCCGGACCGACAGGGGAGCTTACAAAGAGCCAGATGGAGGACAAGGCCGCGCAGCTGATAGAACAGGAGCTTCAGCAGGCAACAGAGAACATAGACGTCTCTGACATAGAGAATTCGCTGGGAGGTTAATCCCTCCTTTTTGGTTTTCTTTTTCTTCCGCCTTTGCCAAGAAACATAAAGGGTGTTATGAAGACCAGAAGGAAGAAGAGCTGCCTTGTAAGGAGATATACCAAAACCGATATTGCTATGCAGGCAGCGAGAATCAGACCGGTCAGGAGCCATGTCATTCTCATATTCTCAGCACTTGTTTTTAGCGCTACATGACCCATTCGGTTCTCTCTTCTCCTTCCTTTATCTTCTTGGCAATCTCCAGAATATGGCTTGGTGTGATGTCCCTTCCTCCTATTCCGGCGATGAATCCAGAAACCTTCGGTCTATTCTTCAGGGAGTAGAGCGCGGACCTCGCCTCGTCATACAAAGCCCCGGACGCCCCGATTGATATATCCTTCTCTATCACACCGACGGACTCGAGGCCCTCGCAGGCCTTCCGTATCTCCTCTGCAGGGAATGGCCTGAAAGACCTCACCCTTATTATACCCACGCCAGCCTCCTCTGCAACCTCCCTTATGGTTCCGGTCACGGAACCCATTGTGATTATGGCGTGCTTCGCTCCTTCCATCCCTATGGTTTCTATAAGGCCGTTGCCGTATTTTCTTGAGAACGCCTTCGCAAACTCCTCGTTGGCCTTGGATATCGTTTCCAGGGCCTTCTTGAGCGTGTCCTGCTGCTGCTTCCTGAACCTGACGAAATACTCCGGCGTCCCCAGCGCTCCCATTGTGACAGGCTTCTTCGGATTCAGGGAGAACAGGGGTTTGTACTCCGGAAGGAATTCTGAAACCTTTGAGTCTTCCTCTATCAGAACATTCTCGTAGGTGTGGGAGACCACGAAACCGTCCATGCACACCATAACAGGATTGTGAATCTCCTCCGCTATCCTGAAGGCCTGTATGTGCGTGTCGTACGCCTCCTGAGCGTCCTCCACATAGAGCTGAATCCATCCGGAGTCTCTCGATGCTATGGAATCCTGCTGGTCGTTCCATATGTTCAGGGGAGCCGAGAGTGAACGGTTCGCAACAGTCATCACTATGGGAAGCCTCATTCCCGATGCTATGAACAGAATCTCGTGCATGAGAGCAAGGCCTTGAGATGCTGTTGCAGTGTAGGAGCGCACTCCCGTGGCCTGAGAGCCGATGCACGCAGCCATTGCGGACTGCTCGCTCTCCACCCTTATCATCTCGGCGTCAAGCTCTCCGTCAGCAATCATTCTGGCAAGAGTCTCGACCACATGGGTCTGGGGAGTGATTGGATATGCGGCTATCACTCCGGGTTTGCACTGCCTCACTGCCTCGGCAACCGCCTCTGAGCCTTCCAGAACAGTCTTCGGGACAGTCATCTTTCCATCTCCTTCCTTATCGCGTC
This sequence comes from Candidatus Aenigmatarchaeota archaeon, assembly GCA_015520105.1. Taxonomy (GTDB): domain Archaea; phylum Aenigmatarchaeota; class Aenigmatarchaeia; order QMZP01; family QMZP01; genus WAQT01. The sequence goes on along the minus strand of WAQT01000050.1, from coordinate 6,559 downwards.
GTGCGGGCACACGTTCATGCATATCAGGCATCCCTTGCAGTAGTCATAGTCTATAACCGCTATCTTCCCGCTCGAAGCCTTGCTGTCCTTCGAGGGCTTCAGCTCTATGCAAGGCTCCGGGCAATGAAGCACGCATATTCCACACGCGACGCACTTGTCCGTCACGACAGGCCTGAACGTTCTCCACGAGCCGGTCTTCTTCCTGGACGAGGAACCGGGTTCCGCGACCACTGCGCCTTCGTTCAGCTTCTCCATGCAATCACTCCGTTCTCTCGTAAGCGGTTCTCACGAGCTTCGCATTGACCTCCGCGAGTCTTGGAGGGAAGTTCTCCTCTATCGCCTTCTCTATAGAGGATATTGATACAAGGCCTGAGGCCTTCGCGAACACGCCAAGCATTGCGGTGTTCACTATGTCCTTTCCCAGCATCTCGAGCGCGAGGGATGTCGCGTCATAGCAGAACGTCTTCTGCTTCAGCTGCGGCCTTGATTTGGTGTTGATCACAGCCACGGAGTCCTTCTTCAGGCCCTCTGTTATTTCCGGAAGACCGAGGAGCGTGTCGTCAAGAACCACTATGAAATCCGGGGAATATATCTGGGAGCGGAGCGTTATCTTTCTCTCGGATATCCTGCAGAAGGCCCTCACGGGAGCGCCCCTTCTCTCCACGCCAAAGGCTGGAAAGGCCTGCGCGTACTTGCCGTCGAGTCCTGCTGCCTTTGCCAGCAATGAGGCGGCTGTAACAGCTCCCTGTCCGCCCCTTCCGTGAAAGCGTATTTCTATCATGATACGACCATCAGAAACCTGATAAGCAGTTTGGGTTTTAAGGAATATAAAAGTTATCGGGGAGCTACGCGGATAGTCGAATATGGAGAAAAATCTTTAATAATGAAACCAATAAACAAGCATGGAAGAGATTATTTACATAGGAAGCGACCATGCCGGATTCAGGCTGAAGGGAGAGATAAGGGATTTTCTTCTTGAGAGCGGCTACAGGGTTGAGGATATAGGACCCAATGAGTACGACCCGCACGACGACTATCCGGATTACGCTCTGAAGGTATGCGAGATGGTCAGGAATAACGGAGGGAAGGGTATCCTCATATGCGGCTCCGGGCATGGGATGAACAGGGTCGCGAACAAGATTCCGGGAATCCATGCCTCAGTGTGCTGGAACGAAGAGTCTGCAAGAATGGCCAAGGAACACGGAGACATAAATGTCTTATGCATGGGTGAGAGATTAGTTGAACCGGAGACTGCCAAAAGGATAGTCTCTGCGTGGCTGGAAACGGAATTCAGCAGGGAAGAGAGGCATCTCAGAAGGGTCGGAAAGATAATGGAGATAGAGAAAAGATACATGAGAGTGTAAATTCATGCGGCAAGATTTCTATTCCGAACCCTCTTCTTCCTGAACATCCTTTATGCCCTTCCTCTGCTTTATCTGCTCTATTACCTTGGGTTCGAGTTCCTTCGGAAGCGGCTCGTAGACTATGTCTATCAGCCAGAAGAATCCGGTCCCTCCAGTGGCGGACTTCAGGGCGGAGTTGAAGCCGAACATCTCTGCTACAGGTATCTTGGCCTTTATCACAGAGGTTCCTCTCTCCTCGTTCATCTCGAGTATCTGGCCTCTCCTGTTCGATATTTCCTTCGTCGCCCCGCCCATGTGCTCCATGGGAACGTCTATCCTTATTATCTGTTTCGGTTCGAGAATGTAGGGCTTGCTCGCGAGCATTGCCTCCCTCACGGCCCTTCTCACAGCAGGTATGACCTGCGCAGGCCCCCTGTGTATCGCGTCTTCGTGCAGCTTCGCGTCAACGAGCTTGACCTTCACGCCTGAACATGGCTCCCTTGCGAGAGGACCCTCATCCATGACTTCCTTGAAGGCCTGCTTTACCATCTCCATGATTTCGAGTATCGCTCCGACACCTACAGTGACATCGAGAAGCATGTTCCTCTCGTATATCATCTTTATCTTCCTGACCTCCTCCCTGTCCATTCCGAGGGAGACGAGCTTCTCTATGAGCTCCTGGTCCTTTTTCTTGACCTCCTGGTCCTCTATCTCTCCCCTGACCATTGCGTCATATACAGCCTGTTCAAGCGGCTCGGTCACGAGGTAGAAGCGGTTGTGCTTGTTGGGAGATTTTCCTTCAACCGGCTGGGGAGTGACTGCCTTTATGGATTCCCTGTATATGACTATGGGCGGAGATATCTCAACCTCTATTCCCTCTTCTTTGAGTTTGTTCTCAACCTTCGCGTTTATGTGGAGCTCTCCGAGTCCGGCCACAATGTATTCTCCGGTCTCTTCATTTATCTTCACCCTGAGGGTGGGGTCCTCCCTTCCGACCTTCTTGAGGAACTCTATCAGCTTGGAGAGCTGCTTCGGGCTCTTCGGCTCTATCGCCTTCGTCACTACGGGCTCGAAGAGATGCTTTATCGCCTCGAATCCCTGTATGACATGGGCAGGGTCGCAAAGAGTTTCTCCCGAGGATGCCTCCTTGAGACCAACTATGCCCACGATGTTTCCTGCATCCACCTCGTCCATCTGCACCCTCTGCTGACCCTTGTAAACAGAAACCTGCTGAACCTTCTCGGTCTTCCCTGCTCCTACAAGATAGACGTCCTGGCCTTTCCTTATCTTTCCGGAGAATATTCTCACTGTCGCGACATATCCTGCATGCGGGTCCGGGTATATCTTGGTCACAACAGCCGCAAGCTTTCCGTCAGGATTCACAGAAATCATGTCCTTGCCGAAGTCCGACTCCGGGTCGCCAGGCCATATCTTCGGTATTCTGTACTTCTGGGCCTCCAGAGGGCTGGGGAGATGGTTTATCACCATGTCGAGAACAACCTCGTGCAGGGGAGCCTTCTTCGCAAGCTCCTTCTCGTTGTCGGAGTTTGTCATTTCTATTATGTCTTTGAACGTTATACCCTTCTGCTGCATGAAGGGAACGGATATAGCCCAGTTCTTGACCGCAGAGCCAAAGGCGACGGAGCCGTCGTTCACGCTCACAGTCCATTTGTCCTTGAACTGCTCGTCGCAGTACTTCTGGATAAGTAGGTTGACTTCAGTTATTATGTTCTTGAATCTCTCCATCATCTGTTCCGGAGTGAGTTTCAACTCCTTTATGAGCCTGTCGGTCTTGTTTATGAAAAGAACCGGCCTCACCCTCTCCTTGAGGGCCTGCCTTATCACGGTCTCTGTCTGGGGCATCACTCCCTCGACAGCGCAGGCCACAGCGACCACTCCGTCCACAGCTCTCATGGCCCTTGTGACATCGCCTCCGAAGTCAACGTGGCCCGGAGTGTCGATAAGGTTGATGAGGTATTCCTTTCCCTTGAACTCATGAATCATGGAGACGTTTGCGGCGTATATTGTTATTCCCCTCTCCTGCTCCTGCTTGTCGAAGTCCATCGCAAGCTGCTGGCCCGCAAGCTCTTCGGAAATCATGCCCGCGCCCGCAAGAAGGTTGTCGCTGAGCGTGGTCTTTCCGTGGTCTATATGCGCAACTATTCCGATGTTCCTTATCTGCTCGGGCTTTCTCATGAGTTCCTTCACGGATGATGTAAGGTCTTTTGCCATAACTTTCGCCTTCCGACTTGAAATCTGTCCGACAGTTACGGAGACATGACGCGAAACCGATTCGGTCACGTCAAACCGGTCTTCACTTATTAGCCGCATTCTACGCATTTCGCCATGCGGCAGCGTTGCGGAATTGGTTATAATAATGCAGCAGATGTTTTATAAATCTATCAGGAAGCAGGAGCTTTCAGGACCTCGAGTTTTGATATCTCAAAGAACCTGACAGGATATATCCTGTTCCCGCTTTTCCTTATCGAATTCTGGAGCTTTCCAGACACTATAAGCTTCGCTATCCCGTCTATGGTGGAAACAGGGACCGTCTTCTCCAATTCCTTCCTTATATGGGCCCGGGCATTCTTCTTCACGCTCGCGTTGACGTTCCTGTTGAGAACCATCACGGACTTGAACCTTAGCTTCCAGCCGTCCTTGGTTTCAAAGTCCTCGACAGACTCAACCTTCTGGCTCCTCTTTCTCACAAACCTTGCTATATGTTCCCTTATAGTCACAATGCCGTTAAACCTCGTGTAGGCATTCCGCCCTTCGACTCTCTCTATCTTCATCACTGCCTGCATGGCGTCCTTCGACCTGTCTCCGAGTATGTCAGAGACGCTTGCGTAAACATTCCTTCCGATAAGGGTTTTGGGGTCTGTGGCTGGAGTCTCTGTGACAGCAACCTGACCGAACATGCTAGGAGAGAAAATAACGTACCAGTCCTTTCCTTTCCATTTCCGTATTGTCGGTTTCTTCTCTTCCTTCTTGCCCTCTTCTTTCTTCTGCTTCTCTTCTCTCGATTTCTCCTTCTCCGGGTCCTTCACTCTCTGCGCTCCCATCTTCACCACTGCCTGAAATTACTATCTTTTCTTGTTGCGAGGTATTTAAATTGTTTTCCTGTGTTCCGGTTTTCCCGGACTTCCTTTTCTCAAGAATCGATTCTGCCTCGCTAATGAACAGCTCAAGGCTCTCCTTTGGTATGGTCGCTCCGGATGCTCCCGCATGGCCCCCGCCCTCGCCTCCTGTCTTCTCCACTATTCTTGTTACAATCTCCTTGAGGTCAAGACCCTTCTCAAGAAGCCTGTCGCTTATCCTCGCGCTGACTTTGATATTTCCGTCCTCGGTGTCAGCGAACGCAAACGCGGGCTTGTCCGGAAGCATTCCGGACCTGTGCATCACCGAAATCACGTTTGATATGAGATGCTCTGATATATTGCTGCCTGCAATCAGGCAGACTGCATGTTCGCTCTCCCTTATGCAGTCCCTGTTCCTGTTCACCCATGCAAGCGCGCGGCCTATCTCCCTTCTGTACTCCGTAAGGACATCGTCCGCCTCATCGACGCACCTGACATCTCCCAGGCACATGCCCACTCCCTTCCACGGATTCCCGGTCTTCCCGCATGCATTGAGTATGGTCGCGAACTCAGAGGCGTCGCTGAGCTCCCCGCTCATGAAGGGTATGTCATAGACGTCGCCGAATATCCATTCCGGGTTCTCTTCTCCGTTCATCGCTCTCTCGGCTATTATCGCGGAGGAGAGCTTTTTCTTCTCCTCATCCGAGAGGTCTGACAGCGTCCTCCAGCCATGAGAGTTTCTGAGTTCTATTCCAAGTTCCTGAAGGAACTGCACACTTGCGGACTCAGAACCAGAGACTCCGGGTATGTAAGGGTCCATTGAATACTCAAGGGCCTTGTGGATTGGTCTTGTGTTCCTTCCCCAGAGCCTCAATCCCCTGGACACTTTCATCCTTCCCGATGATATGGCGTCCTTTAGTATCTCCTGATTCAGGCCGAGCACCCCCCAGTGTTCCCTTATCGAGCCTGTCTGAGAGTCTCCTATCGCTCCCAGTATCCCAAGGAACGCGAGGTCCCTGTTCTCGGGGTTCATCGAGCGTGCGAATATGTAACTCATTCCGGAGCCGGATATGTCCTCGCTTATCCCGAACTCCAGGGGATTGATGTGGTGGATAAGGCTCATGCGCTCCTCATTTATGACTCCCTGCCTCTCGTGATGGTCTATCACTATAACCCTCTTTCCCGCAGAGAGAAGTTTTTTGTCTATCTCTTCCAGCATTCCGGAACCGAGATCAGCAAACACAATCATTCCGTACGCCTCGCGGCCAAGCTCCTCAATGAGTTCGGAACTCAGCTGCTTGGCTATGGAGAGATGAAACCTTTTTTCCTCTCTCAGCAACGCTTTCGTTAATATAGCCGCCGACGCTATTCCGTCCGCATCGTAATGGGTCACAACCCTCACGCTTCCGGGAAAGAATCTCAGGGACGCGGCAGCGTCCATGCAGGCCTTCACAAGGGATTTGAGCCTTTCCCTTACACCGTTCTCTTCCGAGCTTCCTGAATCCATTCTTTCACTTCCCGTTATATGAGATTGCGAAACAACATGGAATGAAGTTGTCTGGCGCAGAGCTGTCTTATTTTATGACCGTTCCCCTGAATCCGTTTCCCGAAAGATAGCTGTCAAGATTCGTGATGTCTTTTCCGTTCATTATAACGGCCTGTATTCCGGCCTTCATCGCCTCCTGCGAGGCGAGCGGGTCGAAGGGAACGTTTATCCCGGCGTATATATCCGTCCCGGTTATATCGAGAAGCTCCTTCCACGTCATCTCCTTTATGGGCCTTGCGTCACTGTATTTCTTGGGGTCCTTGTCATAAACATAGTCTATGTTGGATAGGTTCGCAACCCTCCCTGCGCCGAGAATCTTTGCGGCCATCACAGCATCGTAGTCTGTGGTGAATCCGGGCTTCCATCCGGCTCCCACAAGCACGGGCTTTGAGAATTCCGGCTCCTTCCCGTAGTCGGTCCAGACATCAGGGCAGGCATGCTCCTTGAAGAGAACCCTGATGAACTGCGCATTGAGCCGCGTCGCGTGGAGACCTATCTCATGATAATCCATCTTCTCCAGCTCCCTGACCTTCCCTGCGGCGTTTATGTATCTCCTTGCAGTGCTCCCCCCGCCTGTCACAATCACGAACCTG
>WAQT01000049.1 GCA_015520105.1 Candidatus Aenigmatarchaeota archaeon | reverse complement strand
GACATAATATTGTTTTTGAGGAACGAAATAATTTATAATTTACCATTATATGAGTTATTTTTAAAACATCTTAAATTTGAAAAAAAAATAATAGAATGTGGATGCGGTTCTGGTATAAATAGTATAATATTTTCTTTTTTTGGTTATAATGTTACTGGTATCGATATAGATAAAAGAATGGTAGAGTTTTCAAAAAGAAATGCACAGAAATTAAAAACACGAGAGATAGAATTTTTACAAGGAAGTATTTTTGGATTATCGAAAAGATTCAAGAAAAAAGAATTTGATGTAGCATATTCGATAGGTGTTATAGAACATTTTAAAGAAGAAGATGTTTTAAAAGCATTAATCGAAATGTCTAAGATAGCAAAATACGTATTAACTGTTGTACCTTCTAGATATGTATGGAGAAATGAAATAAAGAATTTTGAAGGGTATTGGGAACCATACAACATAGTGAAATTAAGAAGAATACATAAGAAAGCTGGTCTAAAAATTATAGATGAAATAGGTTATGGAACATTTAATAAAATTGGTGGAGCGATTAAACTGTTTTTACCACAAATTCTTTCTAAAACAATTCTTAAACATTATACATCCACTTTGGTAATCCTATGCAGATCTTGATTATGAATATAATGATATGAGAACACTTCTTCTTGAATGCCCTATGCCGAATAATAAATAAGGGTAAAGTAACAATTTTCCAACTATTACCTCCTATTCCTTAGTGCCCTGAGAACTCTTGGCTTGATTATCTCTGTATGCTCTGAAATCTTGTTTGAACTTAATCCGAGAGTAAACAGTTTGGGTATTTGTTTCTATTGCTTTTTGGTTAACATTAAGGGAAGCGCTTGAGATTCCATTCGTGTCTGCAACTGGAGCAGACGATTACCTCGCCTGACTTTCCAGTTCCCTTTTTATGTCCACATTTGGGACACGATAATCGTGGTATATCGTGTATACTTAGTTGGAGAAGTTATAACTTACCCTTAAGTTATAACGGATTTCCGCTACATAACTCATATGAATAACCATTCCGTCAATTAATCCAGCCAGTTTATGCAGATGCCTCTACGAAATAAAGAACGCTCAAGTACAAGGCTGTATTTGACATTCTCTACGGATTCGGTCTTTCCTCAAGAAAGGCAAACCCTTTGCAAAACTTATCATGTTTATGTTCTTGAGTGGTATCGCAGGTTAAAGCAAGCGATTGGAAAGGCACTATGCAAACACAGGGAAGTGGTGGTGTGGAGTAAGACAAAGTTAAGTAAGTGGAAAGAGGTTCTATACATGGGTTACGATAGATGTGAACAATAGGAGATAATATGAGTGAGGATTACTCTCAGCAGGAGTATCCTTGAAATATTTTGGTGAACCCAGAGTCTGCCTATGCCAGAGACCGTGGCCTAAATCGTTCATGCCTTCACCTCCCGAGAGTTTTATCTGTTGATTAATTGGTGAAGGCAGAACTAATATGGGATGGGCCAAGCACATACCCACCACCGGTCACAGACCGGTGGAATTCTTATTTAAATATCAATTACATTTTATGAGGCGATGCTATGAGCAAGGGAAGCTACACTACGGTGTCGATACCTGTCCAGCTTGCAGAAAAGATAGAGAAGAGGATAGAAGGCACGGGGTTCAACTCTGTCTCAAGCTACGTGACGTATGTCCTGAGGCAGGTGCTGTCCAGCCTGGAGGAGAAGGAGAAGAAAAAGGAAGCGTTCAGCAAGGAAGACGAGGAGAAGGTAAAGAAAAGACTGAGAGCGCTCGGTTACATTGACTGAGAGGTTGTTATGCTGGTTATAGGAATCGACGGGGCCACATGGGATATTATAGAGCCGAATCTGGATAAGCTTGAGAACTTCAGGAAGCTTATTCAGGAAGGAAAGAAATCAACAATAAATCTCTCCCAGAAACCATGGTCTCCATCAGTGTGGTGCTCGATGTTTTCCGGGAAGAGTCCTGAAGAGCATGGCCACAGGGACTTCGTAAGGAACGGTGAGGTTGTCAGGAGGGAGGATATAAAGGTTGATTTTATATGGGACATTCTTCAGGAGAAAGGGGTGTCGGTGAGGGTTCTGGGAGTCCCTTTCGTTATTCCTCCTTATAATTTCAACGTGGATTTCGAGTTTGTCGCGAACGGCGTGCCTGTTGAGATAGGAGAGATAGAGAAGGATTTGGAGAACATAACAGAAAAAGCGGAGGAAATTCTCAGCAAGGAGAAGCCGGAGGTTTTCATTGTGGTTTACACAACTCTGGACAGGGTGTGCCATCTTCACTGGGGAGAGCCCGTCGTGCTTGATATGTACAGGAAACTGGACGAAGCTCTTGGCAGGCTCATAAAGCACGATAAGGAGGTCATAGTGATATCCGACCACGGGTTTTGCGATTATGACAAGGCACCTGTAAGGACGCTTCCAAGGAAGACCCCAAGGGGAGAGATAAAGGGCGACCATCATCCCGATGCGGTGCTAATAACAAGAAACGTGCAGTATCAGATAAAGCAGCCTGAAGACGTGTTCTTTGCTTTGAAGGAAAAATATATGGGAGGTGAATGAATGGACGAAAAGCTTATGGCATTGCCGCTTGAGGAGAAAATCAAGAAGGCAAAGGACGTTGTGAGCGAGGCCTTTGACAGATTCGGGAGGGAAAGGATTGCTGTGGCGTGGACTGGCGGGAAGGACAGCACCCTTCTCCTCTGGATAGTCAGGGAGGCCTGCAGGGAGAAAGGAATCGGGTTGCCGAAAATAATGTTCATAGACGAGGGGGACCCGTTCGAGGAGGTTCTCGAGTTTGTGGAGAGGATAAGGAAGGAATGGAATCTGGATCTCGCCTACGTGAGGAATGAGGACGTTCTCAAACAGGTGAAAAAGGTCGGCGATATAGTGAGGGTGGACCTTCTCAACGAAAGGAACAGGAAGGAGCTTGAGAGGCTTGGGTTCAAGGGGAAGGAGTTTCCATTCGAGCCGGAGTCTTATGTGGGAAATCATCTGATGAAGACTGTAGCAATGAGCCTCTTCTTGGAGGAGAACGGTTACAAGGCGCTGGTTACCGGAGTGAGATGGGACGAGCAGGAAGCAAGGGCCAACGAGAAGTTCTTCTCTCCAAGGGAAAATCCTGAGCACGTCAGGGTTCATCCCATACTCCACTTCACGGAGAAGGACGTGTGGAATGCAATTCATGGAAATGGAATACCTGTTAATCCTCTGTACGAGAAAGGGTACCGCTCGCTCGGGGTGAAGTCAACCACAGAGAAGGCGGACGACAGGCCCGCGTGGGAGCAGGATCTGGAGAAGACGCCGGAGAGGAAGGGAAGGAGGCAGGACAAGGAGAATATAATGAAGAGGCTGAGGGAGCTCGGGTATATGTAGGCTAAAGAAATCTCCTGATCAGCTTTCTCAGAAACTCGGATTTTATTCCTGTTTTTTTCTCTATAGATTTGAGTATGATTAGGTCGCTTCGGTCAAGGGTTTTTGTCAGCAGGACGAAGAAAGCGTAGAGAATAAGGAAAGCCGGGAAGGCAAGGAGAAGGGAGTATAGCGAGACAAGGCCCGAGAGCTTTAGGGGAAGGTAGATTAGAATGAGGGACGCGATAGCTGATATGAGGGGTCTGAAGTAGTTCTTTATTGGGTGGAGGCCCGTGTGCCTGTAACAGAAGAGTGTTCCGAGGGAGGAGAGGAGGAGGAGCGAGGAGGAGGTTGCAAGCGCGGCTCCTGTTATCCCGAACATCGGGATGAGCAGGATGTTCAGGGCAAGGTTCGCGATGGAGGATATGGAAAGCATTATCATATTGAGTTTTGTCTTCCCGATAACTATTATCATTGGCTGGGAAAGCCCTGTAACAGTGAAAATGAAGTAGCCTGCTGAAAGGATAGCGAAGGGGATGCTCGCATTTGCCGCTTCCTGTCCGAAGAGTATGGAGAGTATGTTGTCGGGGAAGAGGAGCATGAGGAGGAAGAGGGGGAGGGTTATGGAGAATATCCATTTTGACATTGAATTGTAGAGCGAGGAGAGACCTTCCCTGTCTTTCTTTCCATAAAGCTCTGACATGACGGGCATGAAGACGTAACGGAAGGAGAAGAGGAAGGCCATGAGCAGGCCGGCTGTCGGCAGGGCTGTGTTGTAAAGACCGACGTCGTAGGATGTCTTAAGGAAACCGAGCATCACAGTGTCTGTCCATGATAGTATGAGTTTTATGTAGGATGCAAGGACCAGAGGCACTGAGAAGAAAACAATTTCCTTGCTGAGTGGGGTTTTTAGTATATTGGTGAAAAGATCTGGTACGGATTTCCTGATAAAGAAGATTGCAAGAACAATGGCGAACACAAATCCGATTATATAGGCGTACACTGCACCAACTATTCCCAACGTGGAAAGGGAGAGTGTTACTACAAGAGAGATTGTTATGGAGCTTTTGATTATATCCTCTGTATATACTTTGTACTTCATTAGTTGGAATCCCCGCAGTATGGCTGTGAGATTAGAGAAAACCACTGAGAGAGGTATGAGCAACGCAAAGGTCCACATAATAGGATAAAGACTTGGTTCGTTGAAGAGAACGAATGATATCTCCTTGGAAAAAAGGATTATAACAAGAGAGAGAACTATACTTAATGGTATGGTGAGTTTGATGCTTGTTGCTGTCACGGGTTTTATCCTTTCTGTTGATTTCTTTCCGATGTATATGGATATAAATCTCACGAGTACCTGATTCATTCCTAGAAGGGATATGATTATCGCTATGCCCACTATCGCGTTGCCGAGGGAGAACAGGCCGTAGTCTCCGATTCCGTAGAGTCTGACTATGGCCACTCTCGTGAGGTAGCCGAGGAGGTTGCTTATGACGAGGCCGAAGAATATTGTTGCAATGCCTTTTGTTGTTTTCTTTAGATACGCTTCGGTTTCGTTGTTTTTCTGCATGAAAGAATATTTCTGGCCGGATTAAAATATAATCGAAAGTTTTATTTAGGAGACGCGCAAAATCATTTTATGAAATTTGCTGGAGTAATAACATTTCTGACGGTTGTTATAATTTTGGGTAATTGTGTTTATGCATATCAAAACACATGTAATGTAATAGGTGTGTATAAATTAATTCGGTTGACAAACTATTCTGGTTATGACGACCATCCTTCGTTTAGTCCTGACGGGAATAAAATATTGTTTACTTCTGACAGATCAGGAAATCTAGATATATGGGTAATGAATGCCGATGGAAGCAACAAGACAAGATTGACAATTTCGCCAGAAAGGGACGAGATGCCTGCATGGAGCCCTGATGGTAGGAAGATAGCATACGCGTCTGGTCCGAAGTTTCAGAGAGATATCTGGATAATGAATGCTGACGGAAGCAATAAGACCAGAATAACAACGGACCAGCAAGATGAGTTTGAACCAGAATGGAGCCCTGACGGTAAGAAGATTGTGTTTTCCAAAGGACCAGCATATAAACATGAATTATGGACAATAAACATTGATGGTAGTGGTTTGAAAAGATTGACTTATGGTAATGATGATGTGTCATCTTCTTGGTATCCCGGAAATGACATATTGTTTGCATCAGGAAGATTCAATAATGATTGGGAAGTTTTCAAGGTTAATGAAAACGGAACAGAAATTACTCATTTATCACACAATACAACAGGCGAGGATGAGGTGGCAAAATGGAGTTATGATGGAAAATGTATAGTATTCAAGTCTGAAAGGTCTGGTAACAGAGATATTTGGATAATGAATTCTGATGGTTCACGCCCCATGCAACTTACAAAATATACAGGACATGATGGTCAACCGGCGTGGAGTCCTGATGGAAGAAAGATTGTATTTAACTCCAAAAGAGGAGGCAGTCTGGATATATGGCTTATGATACTAAATAAAACTGAGAAGGGGCTTGTTGGATACTGGAGTTTTGATGAAGGTTCTGGGAACATAGCCAAGGACTATTCTGGGTTTGGGAACGACGGCGTCATTCATGGAGCGAACTGGACTGAAGGGAAGTGCGGAAAGGCATTGTATTTTGACGGGGTGGATGATTATGTTGAGATAAATGATAGCGAGAGTCTTCACGCTACAAACATAACAATAGAGATGTGGTTGAAATCGTTTGATAAGAGCAATGAGAATATGATGCTAAACAAATTCAGATCGTATGTCATGCAATCAAGAAATCCTAAAATCGGTAATAAAAGACTCGAATTCTTTATTAATTTAGGCGAAACCGAACCGGCGACATGGAGATGGGTTACTATTCCATCCAATGAATGGGATGCAAACAATTGGTATCATTTCTCAGCCACATACAATGGTTCTGAGATGAAAGTTTATCTGAACAGCAAACTTGTGAATTCAAGCGAATATAATGGTATAATTAATGTAAACAATAACAACATTATCATTGGTGCGGAAAGACCCAATGTTAATACGTTCTGGGGTATTCTTGACGAAATTAGGATTTACAATTATGCGCGTTCCGGGGATGAGATTCTGGAGGATATGAAATGCAACGCGAGCGGCGGGGCCCGCGAGATTCCGATCCCGACCAACCGCTCCCTTCTGATAACAAACTCCTCGTGGAGGAACGTTCTTGCGGCCTCGGCTGTTCCGGTTCCTGTGATTGTCGCTGACGAGATTGGCAGCGGGGTTCTTGGTTTCATAGAGGAATACGAACCGGATTACATATACACGCTGGGCCTCTCGATGGAGAGGGAGAATTCCTTTGGGATAGGGAGGGAAGACGTGGCCGGGCTTTTCTTTCCGAACGGGAGCAGGAGGGTTTATGTAGACAGCAGGGAGAAAGGCGTGTTCGCGTCTGCGCTTGCGAAATACATGGGGATTCCGCTGGCGTTTGAGAAGTATGACGGGTTTGAGTATATCGACCTGTCCGGCAACAGCACGGATGAGATAGAAGGGCTTTATCTCGACGCGCTTGCAGGGAACAATGAGTCTGTGAACTATCTGGTTGTAGCGAACCTGAACGATTCGTCCTCGCTTCTTGCCGGAAGGATTGCTGCGGAGAGGGGAGCGTATCTCATTGGCACAAAACTCGGGAGCCCAGAGTATCCTGCAACGATTGGGGAAAGCTGCGATGCGGAATGCTGGAACGAGAGGAACGGCGCAGCGGAGGTGAAGTCTTTGATTTCGGATGCTGTAACAGGGCTCTCTGAAAGGGGGCTGTTCTACACTCCTGAATATTATCTGGAAGGTGGGTTCGTTCTTCTGGTCGGGAACGTTCCGTTCATAATCAGGGAAGACCCTGTGGAGAGGTCGTGGTTCTCCTGGAACGATCCCGAGGACGGGGATTGGTTTTTCACCGACCTGGATTACGGAGACCTGAACGGAGACGGAAGGCTAGATATATCAGTGGGAAGGTTTCCCGGAGGAATTAAGGGGGTCTCTCTTTATGATGCGAGAACGTTGTTTTTCAGCGAGGGAAGGAAGAACGGGAAGGCTCTCGTGGCTGCCGAGTATCTCCACAAGCACTGGCCGGTAGTTTTGCTCTACATAGGAGGCGGAATGTGGCAGGCCAAAAGCATTGAGGACATTCTTTCAAGGGAAGGTTACAACGTGACGAGGCTGGTGGAGTACAGGTCTGACCTTGACGGTTTGATATCGGAGCTGATGCCCTCGGGCATGAAGGAGCTCCTGAACAACGCCGACAGCATAGAGAAGAGAGTCAGTTCCTTCCTTGGAAAGAGCGCCGCCAGGGTCGCTGCAAACTCCTTTGTTGTCCTAAAAGCTCTGCATTTCATTGAGCAGGGGCTTGAGGTGTATCTCGAATACGACTGGTCCGGGTTCAGGCCGAACATAGACGGTGTTGTGAACACGCTGGAAGGATATGTCTCCGGAGGGGTTCCTGACAACTGGGAAGAGATTGCCTCTGACATGATTGTTTCCCTCTTTCCTGCAAGGCTTCCTGAACTGAACAGAAGCAGTCTGCTGGGAAGCATTCCGGGGTCCGAGATAGTTTATTATGAAGGTATAGGAAACGGGACGCACTGGATTCTTCCGAACGAATACAATCAGTGGGATTTGTTCGGTTCGCCTTACAACGGAAGCGAGTCCGTGAGGTTTTCTGAGATTCCTGAAACGCGATCGAGGATCGTGTGGGACAACTCAGGCATGGGAGCCAGGAATTTCGGGCTGGAGTTCATGAGGAAAGGCTCCCTCTCGTATATAGGCTCTTCAGCTATGGTGTATTCCCCATACTCCGCGGAGATTGACGGAAGGTTCTTCGGCGAGGAGGACAGCACAGGCAGGGCGCTCTCGGAGGCGTTGAACCTGTTCAGGGAGGACTGGTTCACATGGGACCCGTTGAACTGGATGCTGAGAGGGGATTCCGTGAAGGCAAAGACGCTAAGGGAGTTCACTCTGCTGGGAGACCCCGGTCTTTGGAAGGATCCTGTGGTAGGAGAGGACTACGTTCCTGACAGGATAATAAAATGCGACAGCAAGGGAAGGTGCTCGTTAACTGTCATATTCAGGCCAGAATACAGAATAGAGAATGGAAGCGACGGTGTTGCGATAATATCGAATTCGAGCAGGGTTCTTCTGGAGGCGGGAAGGCCTATCATACCGATAAACAGTTTCGAGTACGTACTTCCCGAGGGTTCGGAATTCCTTGGGTACAGTATTAAGAAAAGGACAAGAATTGTCAGGAACGTCAGCGTTCCCTATCTTGTTCCTGTGCCTCACGGAGCGAATGCAAGCGTCAAAGAGGAAGTTGACGGGAACAGTCTCTTTCCGAAAAGGTTCTACAGGGTAAACGTTTCGGAGGGGCCGGACAATAGGATGAGGGTGTTTATTCTGACAGCACTCTACCAGATTGCAGGGGACAAAACGATTCTTCACGACAGGATTGCTGTGACATTGAGATACAGGAGCAACATCACTGTGTTCGTGAACGCAAGTGATGTGGAATCAGGGGAAACGGAGAACGTTTCCGTGTGCGTGGCAAATTTCGGGCAAGCCAACAAAGGAAGGGTGTATCTGAACGTTTATGGAGAAAACTTCTCGGAGAAAAGAAACAGAAGCGCGTTTTTTGGGAAGGGCGTGAGTTGCGAGGTGTTCGGTTTCAGCGGCCTCAGGGGCGGAAAGTATGCTGCAGAGGCATTCGTGTCCCTTGGAAGGACTGTTGCCGGGCCGGCAAAGGATTATTTCGGTGTCGGAGAAAGAACGGAAAGCGGGGTTGCGTTTGCGATAAAGGAAGGGAAGCATGGAAAACACAAGAAATGGAAGCACATGTATTGCGGTCATAAGGGAGGCGTTAAACGGAACCGCGCAGGTTTGAATGGGCTTAAACTACCACACAAACACGTCTACTCTTAAGAGGGATTTGCTTTCAGAGAGGGCGGTTCTTCTCGCGTGAGCGTAGGGGATTCCGTCCGGAAGGGTTTTCGGACAGTCCGCAAGGACGTTTCCGTTGAATTCTGTGATTATTATGTCAAGGGAGTTCCTTTCAGGGTCTATCCCGAGCATTCTGGCAAGGCCCTCGTAGTCGCTGTTGCAGGAGGAGTTGAGCCGCAGGATTTTTGTGGTGTTCAGGACAGGCCAGTCCTCCTCGAGTCCGGGAGAGAGCGGGATTCCGGAGGACCAGACACCTTTCGTGTGCACGAGGAGTTCGGAGATGCGCATTGCCGCGGCTTCGAGGGAGTTTATGTTTCTCTCGTTCTGATAGGCATAGACCGTTCCGTTGACCTGATTAAAGATATAGAACACTATGGCGAAGAAGAGGATTGCAGCTATCACGAACTCGAACACTGCCTGGCCTTTCATAATATAAATATATTGAGGCATAATAAATAACATGCCAGGCAATATGCAAGCGCGGGTTCTGCTTCTGGTTTCGCTTCTCTCTGTTGTCGCTGTCTCCGGATGCACTGTCCCCTCTCAGCTGTGCGTGATACCGGGACTCTGCGGCGGGGGAAAGAGCGAGATGGCTAACGACGTAGTTGTGATAAAGAGCGTTCAGGCGCTGCCCGCGAAGGTCTCGCCCGGGCAGCAGGTGAAGCTTCAGGTTTATGTTGAGAATATAGGAAACAGGGAGGTTAAGGATGTGGAGGTGAGTCTGTATGACCATTGCTGGATGTTCAGTAAGATAAAGGTGGAGTGTCCGGATGGTTCCAAGAATAGGGGGGAGATACCAGATCCTGATGATGGGAAGGGCGTGAGGTGCGAGAATATAAAGCTTCTGCCGCACCAGACAAAGAGTGTGAGCTGGACTCTCACCTCGGACAGCACCATCGCTCTTAAATCTCAGTGCGAGCTCAAGATGTATGCGAAGTATCATTATTCCACTGAGAGCAGGACGTCCGTAACGTTCCTAAACTACAAGGAGTACCAGAAGATGCTGGATGAGGGAAAATTCAGGCCGGTGAAATCTTATATAACGGAGGGTTACGGCCCG
>WAQT01000048.1 GCA_015520105.1 Candidatus Aenigmatarchaeota archaeon | reverse complement strand
TACCTGCGCTAAAGGGTTCGAGGGAAGAAAAACGGGGCCTTGGCCCCGCTCTTTGGTTCCTCTTTCTGACTGTTCTGTCTTTTCCTTTCCGGTTGAGACCGGTTCACTGACCCAGCATGGGGATTCCTAATTCCTGGGAGAAGTCCCTCTTCTCCGCCTGCTCCTCCCTCGCTACCGGGCCGAGGATGTAGGGCGACTTCACTCCGGTTATTATGGTTATCACCCTGAGTTTTCCTCCGAAATCCGGGTTTATCCTTGCGCCCCATATCACCTGCGCGTCAGGGTCAAGCTGTTTCGAGACGTATTCGCCTATCATGTTTATCTCGTCCAGCCTGAGGTCCTTTCCGCCTGTTATGTGTATCAGGGCGCCGGTGCCTCCCTCGTAGTTCACCTCGAGCAGGGGGTTTGTCATTGCCTTTATCACCGCCTCCTCTGCCCTGTTCTTTGTGTCAGACTCGCCGAAGCCGACCGCTGCCACGCCTCCGGAGTGCATTATAGCCTTCACGTCCGCGTAGTCCAGGTTCACCAGCGAGGGCTGCGATATGGTCTCTGTCACGCCCTTTATTATTGTCGATATCAGGTTGTCCGCTACGCCGAAGGCCTGCTCGAGCGGAAGGTCTCCTGCGACCTTGAGGAGCCTGTCGTTCTCTATCACTATCACAGTGTCGCACACCTGCCTGAGCTGATAGAGACCGTCCTCGGCCTTGCCTATCCTTGTTCCCTCTATCTTGAAGGGCATGGTGACGCAGCCGATAACGATGGCGCCCATCTCCTTTGCAATCCTCGCTATTATGGGAGCGGAGCCTGTTCCCGTTCCTCCTCCGAGGCCTGTCACGAGATAGACCATGTCCACGCCGTCAAGAGTCCTTTTTATCTCCTTTTCGCTCTCCTCCGCTGCCCTCTTTCCAACGTCCGGATAGCCTCCGGCTCCGAGGCCGCGGGTGAGGTCCTTTCCTATGAGAAGCTTCTTGTCCGCCTTGATTACCTGGAGATGCTTCACATCGGTGTTTATCGCGAGCGTCTCCGCTCCTTTCACTCCCATCTCTGTCATTCTGTTTATGCAATTGTTTCCGGCCCCTCCTGCTCCTATTATCATTATTTTGGCTTCCTTTACATTGAGGCCGAACTCTTCCTGTATGGATTTCTCCATGCCGGGTCCGTTTGCTTGCTGGCTCTCTGACTGCGCACCAGAAGTTTCAGTCTGCTGGTTGTCGTTGCTTTCAGAGAAGCTTTTTTCAAAGATTTCCTGAACCAAAGATTCCATTTTCTTCCCTCCTTAATTTAAACGCCCCAAAATCCCTCTCTCTCAGGCAAGATTCCGGGACGTTAATGGACGCTTCAAGATATATTTTTGGAAGTATATCCCGGAGCGTCGAAATGTTTTTTAAGCTATACGCTCAATATAGCTTAGAATAAGCATTTTGCATGAGTCCCCCAATTCATGCTTGCAAGACTTGATTCAATCCCCCAATTGAAGTCAAGTCTTCCTGTTCTGTTTTCTTGAATATGTGAGATAATAGTTTTTTGAATGCCTGATATATAAACTTATCTATTAACACTGTTATGATTCCATGACAAGGATAATCCTGATGCGGCACACGAAGACGGTCTACACCCACGAGGACAGGTTCGTGGGAGTGACAGACCTTCCCCTCTCCCAGGAGGGAGTGGAGCAGGCGCGGGAGATAGGCAGGAAACTCGCGGAAGAAGGGATAGACAGGATATATTGCAGCGACCTCTCAAGGGCTGTAAGAACCGCTGAAGAGATAGGAAACGTTGTCGGGGTGAGGCCGGAGAGAATAAAGGAGCTGAGGGAGATGAACTTTGGGGTTCTTGATGGAATGCTTAAGAGCGAGGTGATGGAGAAGCACAGAGACATATACCAGGCAAGGGGAAAGGATATGTGGAACTTCAGGATTCCCGGAGGGGAGAGCTACAGGGACGCGGCGGAGAGGGTGGAAAGAGCGATAAGGAAGATTGCGAAGGAGAATGAAGGAAAGACTCTGCTCTTCGTGATTCACGCAAGCGTTATCAAGGCCCTGCTCAGGTCTATGGTTGGATGGAGCATGGAAAGGATAAAGAGATTCAGATACCTTCCGGGGTGCCGCATATATTTAAAGAACGAGAACAACAGCATTGAAGTCGAGAGGATGGAGGGTGTTGAGCATGCTTGAGTATGAGAAGCTTCTGGAGAGAGGGTTATCGAAGGTCCCGAAGGAGAGGGGTTCCGGGGAGAGGTTCGAGATGCCCTCTTTAAGAGTGATGAGAGCAGGAAGCAGGACTGTTATTATGAACTTCGTTGATGTCGCGGATTCTCTTAGAAGGGAGCCGCAGCATCTCCTGAAGTATCTGCTCAAGGAGCTCGCAACCTCGGGAGAGATGTCAGGAAAGAAACTCGAGGTGCTGGGAAACTTCACAGAGGAGGCAGTGAACAGGAAGCTTGAGAGTTATGTAAAAACATACGTGCTCTGCAGGGAGTGCGGGAAGCCTGACACGAGGCTGGTGAAGGAGAACAGAGTGCAGTTTGTGAAGTGCGAGGCGTGTGGTGCGAGGCATCCTGTGGCAAAGGTTTAGCTCATAACATTGTTATATCCGGTGGATGAAACCATGAAATATAGGTTCATTGACGACCTGACTTCAGACGTGATGTTCGAGGTATATGGGAAGAGCCTGAAGGAGGTTTTCGAGAACGCGGCTGAGGCTCTCTTTTCCGTGATATGCCAGATAAAAAAAGTGGAGCCGAAAGTCTCGAGGGAGATTGAGATGGAGGCGGAAAGCGCGGGCGAACTCATGTTCGACTGGCTGCAGGAACTGATAGCAAGGTCTGACATTGAGGGAATGTTCTTCTCGAAGTTCGAGGTTCTCGAGGTCTCGGAAACGAGATTGAAGGCGAGGATATGGGGAGAGGAAGCCTCGCCTGAGAAGGGAGAGACCGTGGTCAAGGCCGTCACCTATTACGGATACAGCTTCGCAAGGGACGGGAAGGGCTACAGGGTGAGAGTGTCTCTGGATATCTGATACCTGACAGTGGTCTGCATGGGACTCGCCGAAAGGAACAGGAAGGAGAGAATAAGATTCGTCGAACTCTGGGCCAGCTATGTAAAGGAGCGCAGCGACAGGGAATGGTCCAGGCAGCAGAACGTTATAATAGATTCCTGCTTCCCGTCTGCTAAGATGTCTCTCGAAGAATACCTCAGGATGAAGGATTCGCAGAGCGGCAGATATTTAAAACAGCGCGCATATTTTAAACCTCATAGAAGGAAGTGATGACATGAAGGAGAAACTCAAAAGAATCGGAGACTTTGAATGGGAACTTGATGAGAATTCAAGGGAAAGGATGAAGGCAAAGGCGAGGATAATAGCAAACGATGCTGTTATGGAGGCGATAGAGGACGATGCTGTCCAGCAGCTCACGAACGTCGCAACCCTTCCGGGAGTGGTGAGTCCCGTGGTCGGCCTTCCGGACATGCACTGGGGCTACGGCCTTCCGATGGGAGCAGTGGGCGCGTTCGATTCCGAGCACGGCATAATATCTGCCGGTCTGTGCGGCTTCGACATCAACTGCGGAATAAACCTCATAAAGACCGACCTCACATCAGACGAGGTGAAGCCGAAGCTCAAGGAGCTTGTTGCCGAACTCTTCAGGAACATACCTGCAGGAGTGGGCGCTAAAGGGAAGCTAAAACTCTCCGAGGACGAGCTGAAAGACGTCCTTGTCCGCGGCGTGGACTGGGCTGTGGAGAAGGATTATGCTACGAAGGAGGATAAGGAGAGGACAGAGGAGAAGGGAAGAATGGAGGGAGCGGACCCTTCGAAGGTATCTGCTCTTGCTATGAAAAGGGGAGGCCCCCAGCTTGGAACTCTCGGAGCCGGAAACCACTTCCTTGAGATTCAGGAGGTCTCGAATATTCCGGACAGAGAGACAGCGAAGAGATGGGGAATAAATGAAGAGAAGCAGGTCATGATAATGCTTCACTGCGGCTCCCGCGGCCTTGGGCATCAGGTCGCGAGCGATTACCTCAGGATACAGGAGCAGGCTGTTAAGAAGTACAACATCTGGCTTCCTGACAGGCAGCTTGCGTGCGCTCCCGTGAATTCGCCGGAGGGGCAGGACTTTTTTGCCGCCATGAAATGCGCGGTGAACTATGCGTTCGCTAACAGGGCTGTGATGACCAAATGGGTGAGGGAGAGTTTCGAGAACGTCTTCAAGAGGGAATGGGAAGAAATGGGAATGAAGACCGTGTACGCGATAGCGCACAACATAGTGAAGCTCGAGGAACACAAGGTGAACGGAGAGAAGAGGATGGTTTATGTTCACAGGAAGGGAGCGACCCGCTCCTTCCCTGACACGCCTGTCATAATAGCCGGTTCTATGGGAACCGCCTCTTACCTCCTGAAGGGAACGGAAACAGCGATGGAGAAGACCTTCGGTTCCTCTGCCCATGGAGCTGGAAGAGTGATGAGCAGGCATGCTGCGATAAAGAAATTCAGGGGGACCGAGATAGCGAGCGGTCTCGAGAAGAGAGGCATAGTCTCGAAATCCACGCACCCGAAGGTGATGGCTGAGGAGGCTCCGGAGGCCTACAAGGACGTCGAGGCGGTCGTGGACAGCGTGCACGGGGCGGGAGTCTCGCTCAAGGTCGCGAGAATGGTTCCTCTCGGTGTGATGAAGGGTTAGAATTCTCAGAAACCGGCTTTTCCTTTGCTCATAACCCCTGGTTCGTGGGGTTGCAGAAACAACTGTATTCTTCTTCTTTTTATTTCCCCTTTGCGAGGGACTGGATTCTCTTGTAGGCGGTCTGGAGATTCTTGTAGAGTTTGTCCGCTTCCGGCCCGGCAGGCATGTCTTCATATTTCCTGTAGAGCCTCTTGTATTCCTTAACCGCTTTCTTTATGTCTCCTGAGGATATTGCATTCTCAAGTGCGCCCATGCCTGTTCTTCTTGTTCCTTTTCTGGTTCTTCTTTTCGTTCCGGCTCTTCTTTCAGAGGCTTCGGCAACATCCTCTCTGGGCAGCGGTTCCTGATGCGGCGCGGCCGGGCCCGCCTCGCCTGTGACAGCTGCGTTCTCTGGCATTCCCGGTTCTGGCTGGATATTATGATGCAGCGGCTCTTTGGCTTCCTTCTTTCCCAGTATTCTGGAGAATATTCCTTCCTTCTTCTCTCTGGATTCAAGCACGTCTTTTATTCTCTTTATCTCGTTCTCAAGATTATCGAGCCTTGAAGCGAGACTCTTCTCCTTATCCATCCATTCTTCCATCTCCTCAAGAGAATCGAGGCCCTTTATTCCCTTCATCTGTTTCTCAAGGCTTTCAATGCGGGATTTAAGATTCTCCTTTTCTTCCATGAATTCCCTTATCATGTTTTTGTCAGACTCGCTGAAGCCTGAGAGGAAAGAGAGTTTGCTGTCTATCGCATCGCTCATCTTCTTAAGCTCTTCCCTTGTCACGAAATTGGAGCTTTTTACTTTGAGTTCGTTGACCTGCTTGGATATGTCTGTCACAGCTTCTATGGCGTTCTTCGTTGTGTCTTCGATATTTTCGATATGGGCGAACTTTCTCTGCATATCAAGGAATATCTTCTCCACTTTGTCCGCGTCTATCTCTATCCTCGAGCTCAGCTTCCTTATGTCCGAGACCTCTTTCATGAGCTCTCTTGATATCTCCATTGCCTCATCAAGCCCCTTGAACTTCAGCATCTCCTTCCTGAAGTCCTTCATCTCGTTCATCATCTGCTCCACTATCTGCTGGGTGGCATCAAGTTTTGCGGAAATGGTTTCTATTCTTGCATCTTCCTTCTTTACTTCAGCAAGAAGGTTCTCAGGTTTCACGCTCTTGACAACATCGTAAGCCCTCTCTGACTGGGCAGCCATTTCCCTTATCTCTTTCTCCTTCTCTATGAGGTTTGAACGAAGTTCTCCTATCTTTTCTGTAAGCTGGAAGAACCGCTGGTCATAGACCTTCCTCAGCTCGTTGAAGGCTTTCAACTCAAGGTCGAGCTTCTCGATCTTTGCTGCAAGCATCTGGTTATTAAGAGGCGCGGTCTGAGATTGCGGTTGCACAGAAGCTGTTCTAGCCTCGCTTATCGATTCCTGCTGCACGCTCGCAGGGTTTATGTCCTCCGGAACGTTTCCCTTTCTTTTTCCGAGCATCCCATCTCCTTTATTTATTTATGTTGTTGAGCTTTTTAATAAGACTCTCGACCTTATTCAGGGTTTCTTCTATCTCCACAGCGTCCTTTGTTATTGAAAGAAGCTCTATGTTCGGCTTCAGGACAGCTGCCTCGTTCTCTATGTCAAGAACGTTCTTTCCGCTCGACTTTGCGGCATTCAGCTTGCTCTCCAGTTCGTTCATTCTTTTCTTAAGCTTCTCTATCGGCGCTTCGTGCTTTTCTTCTTTCGCGCCTTCATGTTCTTTGAGGTATTCCTCGCGGGACTTTCTCGCCTCCTGAAGGCCTTTCTCAAGCTCATCAGAGCTTATATATTTCTGCTCTTTTTCCGGCGGAGTCTTCCCGAGCTTCTTCCACTCGGATTCTATTCTCGGTTTTATGGATTCGAGGTAGATATCGACCATGTTGAACGCTCCTTCCCTGACCTTGTCCTTTGCAAGCTTCAGCTCTATCTCGATATCGAACACGTCGACGCCAAGCTTCTTGAGTTCGCTTGTCTGGAAGAGTATGTCGTCTATAATCTTGTTGTATTTGTCATACTGCGCAAGCTCGTCATCGCTCAGCCTGCTTGTGCTGTGCAGTATGGGTCTGAAAGACACGAAATAAGGCCTTCCTTTGTTGTATTCGGAATTGACTATCATGCCTGTTCCTATTCCCTCCTTGACCACAGACTTTGAGATGTCCTCTCCGTATTTCATTCTTATCCTGTCAAGGTCTCCCTCGTACCATGTCCTCATCTGGATTTCTGTCCCTATGTTGGCCTTGATCTCTCCCACGAAGTCAGAGAGAACCTGAGATACAAGAAGGAGGCCTATTCCCCATTTTCTGAACTCCCTGCATCCCCTCTCTATCTGTATGAATCCTCTTCCCGAGCCTCCGAACTTCGGAAGGAGCCTGTGAACCTCGTCATACACGAGAAGCGTCTTCAGTATCGGGGACTCTTCGGGGTTTAGTCTGAACACCTGCTGTATAGTGTTCACGACAAACACATCCATCTCCGTAGTGGAGAGGTTGTTTATGCAGAACACCGTGATTTCTCCCGGGTTCATGAATTTCTTGAGGTCTATAAGCTCGTGGGGGTCATCTATTACGTAAAGACTTCCCTTGAATGACCTTGCGTTCTTGGTCTTCATCTCGAACTGTTCGTATCTGGAGAGCATCCTCTTGTCCGTGCATTTCCTGAAAAAGCCTGTCCACTGGGCTGTGGGGTCAAACACTATTACCGAGCCTCCCTTTAGAAGGACTTCCTCTGCTATGACCTGCGAGGCGATAGTCTTTCCCGAGCCTGTGGCTCCCGCCACTATGGTGTGCGTCTGGAGCCTGTCTATGGGAAGGAACGTTCTTATTGCGGTCTCAGCTATCTTGCCTATGAATGCAGAGCGCTTCCCTGCCTGCGGAAGCGAGGAGAAGTCTATCTTCTCCTGATACCTCCTTCTCTTCATTATGGATATGTGATGATATCTCAGGGTCACTGTTATCAGCGCAACGACAGCAAAGAATGCCAGAAGAAGCCAGACAGGAATGACATTGAAGAGTTTGGTCAGATACCAAGGCATCCTGACTGTCACGTACGAGATTGAGGACGCGCTCATCTTTCTGTTCTCCTCGCTTACGTAGTCTGCAACCGCTCTTATCATGTATTTCCCTTCAGGCATGTCCTCATCTGTGCTTATCTTTTTCACTGCAACAAAATTGGTCTCCACGAGAATGGATTCTTTTATCTCCTTTACAGTGGTCTCTGTCATTGGGTCTATAAGCTGCATCTTCAGCAGAACCTTCATGTCGGTTGTTGTGCCAAGGTTGTATATCCTTGTTTCAACCGGTATCGGCTCTCCCGGGATTATCTCGTTCACAAGAGGCGTTATCTCTATATGAAGGAATTTGTGGCGGTACTGGAGAACTCTTATCTGGACAGGAACGTAGTCTGAGTATTGGTCAGCGGAAACCTCTATTCTTCCTTTATAGAGGCCGGGTATGGTCTCCGGAGGAATAAACACCCTTGCATTAATATCCGCACTCTCTCCAGAAGCGAGTATTGCGCTTCTCTGGCTTATTGTTATGAATCTAGCGGTATCTCCTGTAGCATTGATGCGGAATGTCGCATTCTTTGAGAGGGTGTTCTCTATCTTGATTGAGAATTCCGCGTATTCGCTGGATATCATCTCCAGTTCTATGGACTCCGAGCCGTAGCTGGTTTGTATTGACTGGAATCTGAGAGCGTCTGCGCCGTTCCTTTCGAGCCCGCTATAAGAGTTATGGAGCACGAGATTGCCTGTGAACGCAGAGAGAATCAGAATAATAGCAGAAACCGTTATAATCAGAGCGACCAGAGCGGTTGTCTTCGTTAAGCGCAATATTCTTCTATTGATATTGCTTATTGCGTGTTTTTTCTTGTTTACGGAACGCGGATTGTCGCGGGACCGGATAAAGGCCTGTTTGATTCTTTTCTCTTTTTTCATTGCCTCTTCATGGGTTTTGCCAAGATAGAATGTCTTTATTTTTCCGTTTATTCTTACAGAAGTGTAATAATAGGTCTTCCCTTTTACGGTCTTTTTATGCATCGGAACTCCCTCAGCAGGATATGAGACGTTTGCAATATGTAGGATAACTGTTATATTATTGCATAGGATAACTTAAAAATAAGTAAAATCTGGCTCTAGAAACCTATTCTTCCGAATCTCCTTATCATTATCAGAGCGGCTGCTATCAGGAATGCTGCTATGATATAAGGCACAAGAATATCCTGCCAAGTAATAACCTTTAGATTCTCAGATGCGTATGACATCTTCTTGTCTGAAGAAGCAAGAACCTTTATTACATAATTGCCTTTCTTCAGGTCCGAGGGGATCTGCATATTCTTTATGTAGGATAACTGGTTCTTTACAACCTTTGTCTCGTTATCCTCGTACACTATATTGCCGTTCTCGTCCTCTATTATATATCTTATTATGACCGGAGTCTCGTTGTAGTTGTTAAGATTGTATATTTTCACGACAAATGATACATTCTCTCCGGGTATTACGTTCTTACGACCCTCTTCTATCTCAAGCGAGACGTCTATAATGGACAGATTAATAGTTATGTTTACCATTCCGAATTCCGTCTGTGAGACGTTCTTTATGAAATCAATCTCTTCGCTTATTGTTTCGTTCTTCTGCGGTGGCAGTGTTATCGGAGGAACGTACCCTCCTCCTGTGGGCGGAGAGGTCTGCTGTACCACGTTGATTATAGTGAACGACCTCTGTCCTGTGGAGTTCTGATTTCCTGCCGAATCGTTCATATATATTGTGAAAGTTATCTGGGTGTTTGAATCAACCACTTTGCCGAAGGAATAGGAATATATATTTCCTGAAGAAGTCATGGTGCGGTTGGCTCCGTCTATATCTATAGTTACGGTAACGTTATCGAAATTGTCCGTAACATTGATTGATATTGTATTCGTCTCGGTCTCATATATCTGGGAAGAATAGACGAGGTCTCTCCATGCTGGTGAGGTAAGGTCTACTGTCACCTGTCGGTCTCCTGTTGTATTTGACATTCCGGCTGTATCATTAGCCCACACGCGGAAGTAATATGTTCCTTCGGTGAGATTTGTCCTGTTCGCAGAACAGTAGTATCCGCTTATGTTCATGGTGACATTGCTCCAGTTCCCGTTGTACCATTCAAGCACGCACGTATCAAGCATCTTCGTGGAAGATATGTTGACCACAATCCAGTTCTTATTGGTCGCTGAAAGGTTTTCCGGGGTTGGGTATATGAAGGATAGCTGCGGCGGGATCGTGTACACTGAGAAGGTTACGGAGGACGAGTTCAGATTGCCTGCTGTATCATTTATGTAAAGAGTGAGTGTGGACTGCTGATTCTCAAGAGCGGAGAATGTCTGGTTCTGGCATGAGGGAAGGGTTGTATTGGTTCCGTTGTAGTCGTACCAGCAAGTGTCAACATCACCTCCGGAGTAGCTGAAGTTCAACCAGAGGGTGGTGTTCGTATAGGTGGTGTTCTGGGGCGAATTGATATAGAGCGAAGGCGCTGTAGAGTCTATCGTGTATGACGTTGAGTTTATTGGGGAATATGAGTTTCCATCCCAAAGGCGGCAACGTGTATAATAAATGCCGTCATAAACAGGGACATTGAAGAAGCATCCCATTGCATTGTAGGGATATGAGACATTGTTATAATTTCCGCTTGTGCAGTTCTGGTTAGAACTGGATGGGATGCAGGTATTGCTATTATCAGAACAGCAATAAAGGGTAAGCAGGTCCTGATCGAGGTCTGTCGGATTGGTGACGTTAATCTCCTGCTGGTCTCCTCCCTTTATTGGATCATAGGTCCGGTTTACCGATTGCATATATGGAGCTGTATTGTTTATATTTGTGGTGTTGGAGATTGGGGTTCCGTTCTCGTAGGTGTCGTAGGGAGTGACAGTGCAGTTGATGCTGTCTCCTGAGGATGTGTTTGCTGAGAGCAATGTGGATGTGGTTGATGATGTGTATTCCGAATATATGAGGTTGCTGTTCCTGTACCAGTCGAAGTAGTAGTTCTGCGGGTCGGAGTCCGGGTCTGACCAGCCAGAGACCGTGCAGGTGAGGTCGTCCGTTGTGCTTGGGCTGGAGGGGGTTATGGATACTGTCGTTATGCTGGGCGGGGTGTTGAGGATGTATCTCTTTGTGGTGTTTGTGTGGGTTGTGTTGATGGTTCCGTCATCGCACCATGTTTCTATCCACCACTCCTCGTGGT
>WAQT01000047.1 GCA_015520105.1 Candidatus Aenigmatarchaeota archaeon | reverse complement strand
TTATAAAACAGCCACTATGAATAAATGTATATGCCGCGATTATCGTGTCCCAGATGCCATTCTCGTTATAATTGGAAGATCAGACGGAATAGATTGCGTTGCAAATCATGCAAGCACGAATGGTCAAACCGTAAACTCCCACTAAGATTAACAATATACCAATGGAAACAAATACTCAAGCTGTTTGCTCTCGGATTAAGTTCAAACAAGATTTCAGAGCAGACAGGAATAACCAAGCCAAGGGTTCTCAGGGCATTAATGCATGTCCGCAAAGCAATGAAGACAGACGTCCCGAAACAGTTCTCCGGCATAGTTGAGGTTGATGAAACATACATTGGCGGGCAGTGGAAAAACAAACCAAAACCCGAAAGGGATAAAGGAACGAAGCGGGGAAGAGGAACAAGCAAGCAGCCCGTGTTCGGAATATATGCAAGAAACGGCATTGTGTGGGCAGAGCTTGTGGACGATACGAAAGCAAGGACTCTGCAGTCACTGATAGCAAAGCAGGTCAGGCACGGTTCAACAATATGCTCGGATACGTGGAAAGGCTATACAGGCATTGCGACAAAGGGGTATGTTCACAGGCTGGTTGACCATAGCAGGGAGTTTTCCAACGGAAAGGCTCATATTAACGGTCTGGAAGGGTTCTGGGGTTACCTCAAGAGGCAGCTTGCCGCCAAAGGCGGCATAAGAAGGGAACGGTTGACGCTATACCTTGGAGAGTATGTATGGAGATATAACAACAGGAAACTGTCAGTCAATGAACAGGTTAATAAGCTTATGAAACTATTAAAGAATAGGAGGTTTAGTGGCTAAAGTGTTACTTTACCCTTAATAAAAAGAACTCACCTCTTCTTCTTCACTATGTTCCTGTGCCTTGCGCAGGCCGGGCAGGCGTACATTTTCTGCTGGCTGAAGAAAGACTTTCCCCTTCCCAGCTCCCTCTTCAGCAGAGGATCTGTTATCCGGAAGCCCTTGTAGACAGTGAATGTCTTGTACCTCGGGACGCTCCTTCCGCAGAAGCTGCACGTTATGTTGGATTCCCTCCCGCGTGTCTTGGTGTGGTGCCAGCCCCTTCTGTAACCCTTTTTCTCAGCCATTATCTCTTGGCCTCCTTGTGTATCGGCCTGAGCTTCTTTGACTTGCACTTCCTGCATTTCGTCTTGCCGGCCCTCACCTTGGGAAGGTCTGCCCTTATCTTCGCTCCGCACTTCATGCACACGAACATCCTGTGGAACATCCTCATCTCGGCTTCCGGAAACCTGTGCTTGGGCATGATTCAACCTCATACAAGCTCGAACTTCTTCACCCTGAATCCCTCTTTGGTGTGCATCTTCTTGCACTCCTCGCACTGGAGGCGGAGGTCGACCTTCTGGGTGGGTTTCTTGCTCACCGCCGGCTTCGAGTATTTTCCGTGGCCGCCGTAACCTCTCTTGTGCCTGTCCTTCCTCCTGTTCGCCTGGGAATTCGGATGAGCGGTTCCCCTGACCCTTTTCTTTGCCTGCTTCACAACGTGGACGCTGTGCTTCCTGCAGCTTGGGCAGAACGTGTTTACCTTCTTGGGGAACTTCATAAGCTCATAATTGTTTGAGAAGTATTTAAATATTAAGTCACGCTCACCTTTTTCTTTCCTATTCTCAGGGCGTTCGCTATTACAGCCAGGCTCAGCCCCATATCCCCGATAGCAACCGCCAGCCAGAGGCTCACCAAGCCCGGAAACGCAAGAATTGCAAAAGAGCCTTTTATCAGGATTGCAGCGGAGATGTTCTGTTTCACAACAGCTATCGTTCTCCTGCTCAGGTCCATGAGATAGCCTATTCTCGTCAGGTCGTCATGCATCAGCGCGATGTCCGAAGTCTCTATCGCCACATCAGAGCCGATTGCTCCCATCGCGATACCAACATGGGCCTTTGCCAGTGCAGGGGCGTCATTCACTCCGTCGCCTACCATAACCACATGCTCATGCATCTTCAGCAACCTGTCAATCGCATTCACCTTGTCCTCTGGCAAGAGCTCGGCATAGTGCTCGTCGATGCCAAGGCTCTCCGCAATCGCTTCCGCAACTCTCCTGTTGTCTCCGGTAAGCATTACTGTTCTGACACCCCTATCTTTCAGTTCCTTTATCACTCCGTAAGAGGATTCCCTTATCCTGTCCATCAATGCGATTATTCCGATAACATGGCGCCCGTTGCCTATCAGGACCGCTGTCTTTCCCCTGCTCTCAAGGGCCTTCAGATGCTTTTCAGGCAATTCCGCGGCTTTCGCAAAAAAGTTTCTGTTTCCGGCATAGAAGAGTCTGCCTCCGACCCTGCCTTTAAGCCCCTTTCCTGCAAGCGACCGGAAATCGCGCACTTCCAGCAACCCGATTCCCTCCTCCCTTGCCTTCGCAACAACCGCTTCTGCAAGCGGATGTTTTGATTTCGCTTCCAGAGAAGCCGCTATCTGCAGCACCTTCTTTCTGGAATATCTACCCAGCGCAATGACATCCGTTACCTCAGGCTTTCCTTCTGTCAGAGTTCCTGTCTTGTCGAACACGACCACCCTGGCGTTTCTGATCTCCTCGAGATAGCTTCCGCCCTTTATCAGGACACCGTTTCTTGCTGCAGAAGTCAGGCCCGATACCATGGATACCGGGGTTGATATCGCCAGCGCGCAGGGGCAGGAGACCACAAGAAGCACGAGTGCCCTGTAGAACCATTCGCTGAATTCCAGACCGAAGACAAGAGTGGGTACTGTCATTA
This sequence comes from Candidatus Aenigmatarchaeota archaeon, assembly GCA_015520105.1. Classification (GTDB taxonomy): domain Archaea; phylum Aenigmatarchaeota; class Aenigmatarchaeia; order QMZP01; family QMZP01; genus WAQT01. Next base: position 11,951 of record WAQT01000047.1, on the reverse strand, counting down.
CAAGAAAGGAGAGCGTTACAACAAGCGGGGTGTAATACCTCGCGAACCTGTCAATGAACGCTTCTGTTCTCGATTTCTGTTTCTGGGCCTGCTCGACAATCTTTATTATTTTCGACAGCGCTGTTTCTTCAGAAGTCTTGGTCACCCTTATCTCAAGATAGCCTTCCTCGTTAATCGTTCCGGCAAAGACGCTCTCTCCCTCTTCTTTGGAGACAGGCATGCTCTCTCCAGTAATAGGGGCCTGATTCACCGAGGACTGCCCCCTGACCACTACTCCGTCAAGCGGGATTCTGTCTCCGGGCCTGACAATAACGACGTCTCCGGCCTTCACCTCATGGACATGAACTTCAATTTCCTCCCCGCCCCTCTTTACCCTTGCTCTTTCTGGCGCGAGTTTCAGGAGAGAGGCCACGGATTTTCTCGCCCTCTCTGCGGCATAATCCTCAAGGAACTCGGCAATGTAGAACAGTAATATGACTGCCGCTCCCTCTTCTCCGTGTCCTATTGAGAAGGCTCCTGCAGCAGCAACGCTCATCAGGAAATTCATGTCCGGCCTTCTCCTCCATGCGGAAAGAATGCCCCTTTTTATTATGTTTTGGCCTGCGATTAGGACAACTGCAAGAAACGATATCTGGGCAATCAGATACGCGCGAGCTACGAACTCCAGATACAGCCCGATGCAGAAAACAATCCCTCCTGCTGCAGCAGTCAGAACTCCCTTCTGCTTCCAGAGAGACTGCCCTGATTCAAGAACACCTGCCGAGCACGCCGAGCACCCATCCCTTTGGTCATGAGTCTCACTCCTTTGCATGCTTAACCCCTATCTCAATCAATCTCATAACATGCCTGTCAGCAAGCGAGTAGTGCACAACCTTTCCTTCTTTCCTGAACCTGACAAGGTTTGCGCTTCTCAACAGCCTTAACTGATGCGAGACCGCAGACTGCGTCATGCCAAGCAGGGACGCCAGGTCGCACACGCACAGCTCTCTTTGGGACAGGGCAAGAAGCATTTTTACCCTTGTGGAATCGCCAAGAATTCTGGAGGTTTCCGCTATCTTCAGAACAGTCCTGTCATCAGGCATTCTGGATCTCACTTCCCTGACAGCCCTTTCATTCACGCATTTTATCTCGCATACGTCTTTCTTTGTCATATGAATATTTAATCAAACGTTCATATATATAAAAATTTGCGAACACCGGCCGGAACGCGCATTGCCATGTCTATTGTTCGCAGAACAGATTTGGAGGGTTGTTAGAGAGAGCGTTCATCCGGATTGCTGCCGGCGGGAGGGATGCCTTCAGAGGCTGAAGACGCTTCGTCATGCTCTTTCGCGCGCGTCTGGTTCTCATCCCCGGGCTCCTGCTCATCAACCGGTCCCTGCTTCCCGGCGTCTTCGGGCTCCTGTTCTCTCTTCTCCGCCTCATCTTCTTCGCGATTCTCCCCGGCGCGGCCTGGCTCCTCGCCGGAGACCCTCTGGCCGAGGCCCTTGCTTATCAGGAACTCAGCGGTCTCCTCAGGGAGCGTGACCATGTCCCCCTTTTTGAACGGGCCGTGGCTCTTCATGTCCGTTCCCATGAATTCAGGAACGTCATCAAGCATAGCGATGAGAACAAGCTTCTCCCTCCTCCCGCTCAGGGTTTCCTTCATCCTTTTCTGGAAGGTTTTGGCGCTCTCCACGACCGAGTCAAAGAGTTCCTTCTCTTCATTAGTGAGCTTTCCGGGAGATATGCCAGACCTGACATGGTAGAGGGCGAGATTGACCACCTTCTTCTCCCTTATCTCAAGGATGTCCTGCACAAGCCTCTTTGCAGACTCGAACTCCCATGCGTCCTCTTTGTTCTGCCTGAGCTTGGCCTTGCTCTCCAGATAGGCCATCACTTCGGCAAAGAAGTTTTCCGGAAGCTCAGTGAGTTTTGTGGAGTTCCTCTCATCCATCATGACCTTCCTGATGGCGTCATAGGTTATCATGTAAAAGAATTGGGAAGGGAGTTTTTAAGATTACCTTTCCCTCTCGCCATTTATGAACTCCTGCACGGCTTTTCGAGGCTTCCGCCTTCATCCAAAAGCCGTGGGGCAAAACCCCTTGAAAATAACATGGCTTTTCGAGGCTTCCGCCACACCCTTTTACGGGAGTTTCCACTTCCACAAAAGCGTGTACGGAAAATACGCAAAGTAAACGCAACAGACGCTGCCGCAGGATGGAAGCGATAGCTCCCTCTTGATGCACCTTCTGTTGGGAACAGGAGAAGGTGCCGGCAGGGAGTTTCCTGACGGAAACAAGCGTGTACGGAAAACATGCAGATAAACATAATGGAAGCTTCCGCCTTCATCCAAAAGCCGTGGAGCAAAACCCATTGAATTACCTTTCCCTCTCGCCATTTATGAACTCCTCGACCATCTGCCTTGCGAGGGAGTCGGGATACTGCTGGGGAGGATGCTTCATGGTGTATGCGGATATGGAAATGAGGGCGCCTCCGATGCCGCGGTCGAGGCCGAGTTTTGCGCACCTTATCGCGTCTATCGCAACGCCCGCAGAATTAGGGGAGTCCTCCACTGAGAGGCGGACCTCTATATTCACCGGGACGTCGCCGAACTTCCTTCCCTCTATCCGGATGAAAGCGATTTTGTTGTCTTTCTGCCACGGAACATAGTCGCTCGGGCCTATGTGGATGTCGTCATCGGGAAGGGGAGAGGGAAGCTGGGACTGGACAGACTCGGTCTTGCTTATCTTCTTGCTTTTCAGCCGGGAGCGCTCAAGCATGTTGAGGAAGTCCGTGTTCCCGCCGGTGTTGAGCTGGTATGTCCTGTCTATCTTCACTCCCCTGTCCGAGAAGAGCTTCGCGAGCGTCCTGTGCGTTATGGTGGCTCCCACCTGTGCCTTTATGTCGTCTCCTACCCCCGGAACTCCGGCATCCCTGAATCTCTTCTCCCACTCCGGGTCTGAGAGGATGAAGACGGGCATGCAGTTCACGAAAGCGACTCCTGCATCGAGGGCGGCTGCGGCGTAGTGCCTTGTCGCCTCCTCTGAACCGACCGGAAGGTAGTTGAGCAGGACGTCGGCGCCGCTCTCCTCCAGAACCTTTTTCACGTCAACCGGCTTCTCCTTGGAGATAAGAAAGGTCTGATGCTCAGGGTAGTTGTTCATGTGGTCCGCGACTCCGTCAAGAACCGGAGCCATCCTGACCTCCACACCGAGTTCAGGTATATCCTTCTGGAAGACCTTGGTGCAGTTGGGCTGGGAGAATATAGCCTCGGAGAGGTCCTTTCCCACTTTTCTCGCATCTATGTCGAATGCGGCCACCGGCTCTATGTCGGATATCCTGTAGCCTCCGAGAACGTTGTGCATCAGGCCCGGGACCGGCCTGTCATTGGAGTCCACGTCCCTATAGTAGAAGAGGCCCTGAACAAGGGATGAGGCGCAGTTCCCCACACCCGCAATCGCAATCTTTATCTTTCCCATGGAACCACTTGTTTTACAGCTGTAAAATATTCTCTCCGGACATTTAAATAGTTTCTGCTGTCCGGGAGTGTCGCGCGGTTTCAAGTTTTTAAAGACAGAAACCAAAAGGAAAGCATGGCTGGAAGAAAGGCCGGAAAGAGAACGAAAAGACAGAATACAGGAAGTGACACTCTGCTGGCTGCTGTAGCGTACGTGCTGGGCCTGATAACAGGAGTGGTCGTGCTTCTTGTCGCTGACAGGAAGGACAGCTATGTCAGGTTCCATGCAGTGCAGTCTATACTGTTCAACATAGCGGCATGGATTCTCTGGTTCCTTGTGCTGTTCGTTCCGATTCCGGGAATCTGGATAGGTTTCGGAGTCCTCCTGTTCGTGCTGTGGGTCGTGCTGATAGTGAAGGCTTTTCAGGGAGAGAGGTTCATGCTGCCCGTGATAGGGGAATACGCAGAGGAATGGAGCAGAAGATAAGGGGAATTCCCGAGGGTCAGAGGCCTGCGGTCTTTCTCAGCTCCCCGGCTTTGTCTGTTCTTTCCCAGGTGAAGTCCTGGTCGTTCCTTCCGAAATGGCCGTAGGCAGCGGTCTTCCTGTATATGGGCCTTCTCAGGTTCAGATTCCTTATTATTGCCGCAGGTCTCATGTCGAAATGTTCCCTCACCAGGGATTCGAGCCTGCTGTGTGGAAGCTTTCCTGTCCCGAAGGTGTTTACCATCACCGAGACCGGTTCCGGAACTCCTATGGCGTAGGCAATCTGAACCTCGCACCTGTCCGCAAGCCCTGCGGCTACTATGTTCTTGGCTATATATCTCGCCATGTAGGAGGCGGACCTGTCCACCTTCGTGGGGTCCTTTCCCGAGAAAGCGCCGCCACCATGGCTTCCCTGCCCGCCGTATGTATCTACTATTATCTTCCTTCCGGTGAGACCGGAGTCTCCCGGCGGCCCGCCTATCACGAACCTTCCGGTCGGGTTTATGTGATAAATTGTGTTTTCGTCTATCCAGTCCCCGCACACTGGCTTTATCACTTCCTCGATCACGCCCTTCCTGATGTCCTCGTCGCTGACGTCAGGGGAGTGCTGTGTAGATATCACGACCGTGTGGACCCTCACGGGTTTTCCGTCCCTGTACTCCACAGTGACCTGCGACTTGCCGTCCGGCCTTACCCACGGAAGGATTTCCTTCTTCCTCACCTCAGCAAGCCGCATGGTGAGCTTGTGGGCCAGAGTTATCGGAAGGGGCATATATTCAGGAGTCTCGTTGGTCGCGTAGCCGAACATCAGTCCCTGGTCCCCAGCTCCTATGTCGAGGTTCTCGCCCTCTTTCCTTATCACGCCCTGCGCTATGTCAGGGCTCTGTTCGTGCAGAGATATCAGGACAGCGCACTGGTCCGCATCGAAGCCGTACTCCGGCTTGTCGTAGCCTATCTCCCTTATGGTTTTCCTGACTATGTTCTGGACGTCCACGTAGCCCTTTGTGGTGACCTCGCCGACCACGACTATGAGACCTGTGGTTGTAACGGTCTCCACAGCCACTCTTGCATAAGGGTCCTGCTCGTATATGGCATCGAGAATCGCATCCGATATCTGGTCGCATATCTTGTCAGGATGCCCCTCAGTCACGGATTCTGATGTGAAGAGATAGCTTCCGTTTCCGTTGGTCTCCGCTTCCGAACCCATGAAATCACCTTAAGATTATTCTTTCTGCGGAACGGGTATATATAGATTTTTATATATTATCTGACAATAGTATAACTGACAGTTATGGAAGTGATAACAGGAGAGTACCTGAAGAGGCTCCGCAAGGAGGCGGGACTCTCCCAGGCCGAGGTTGCAAGGCTCGCTTCTGTCAGCCAGGCGCACATAGCGAAGATAGAAACCGGAAGGGTTGACCCGAGGTTGTCCACAGTAAACAGGATACTCTTCGTGCTCTCGAGGAACAAGAGAACCCTCAGGTGCGGCGAGGTGATGAGAACGGACGTGGTCTATGCGAAGCCGGATGACAGGGTGGAGAAGGTGATAAAGACCATGCACGACATGGGGATATCGCAGCTTCCTGTGTTCCACAGGAGAAGCAACACAGGGAGCGTGAGCGAGACCGCAATCCTCAGGAACTTCGAGAGGAGGAAGAGAACCCTTTATGTAAGGGACGTGATGGAGAAGCCGTTCCCTGTGCTGGACTCTGAAGACGGAGTGGATGCAGCATCCTCGCTTCTTGATTTCTACCCTGCTGTCCTTGTCAGCGTGAAGGGAAGGATAAAGGGGATAATCACGAAGTCAGACCTTCTCGAGGTTAGGAGGAGGGAGAGAAGAGTATTCAGGAGATGACGAAACAGGCGTGTTACAAATTTAAAACCGGCCTGCTATATTTAAGAGTGATGCGGGATGAAGCTTTTGCTTTTGCACTCCGACTTCGTGGAATGGGAGGTCAGGAAGAAGGCGATAAAGTCCGCTGAGGACGTGAAGGAGAAGAAGGGAAGGGCAGAGGAGGCGCTCGCGGTCTTCACTGCTGTTGAGAAGGGCGACGAGAAGAATCCTGATGCCGTGGTGAAGAAGGCGGTCAGGGAGATAGAAAAGACCGCGGGAGAGGTGAAGGCAAAGAACATCGTGGTTTATCCTTACGCGCACCTTTCCTCCGACCTTGCGAGACCGGACGCTGCTGTGAAGATTCTCGGAATGTTTTCGGAGGCCCTGAAGGATGCGGGCTATGATGTGAGCAGGTCTCCTTTCGGGTGGTACAAAAGCTTCTCCATAAAGGTCAAGGGACATCCCCTGTCCGAACTCAGCAAGAGCATAGAAGCTGGGGAGGAGGAAGAGGAGGTTCCCGAGGCCCTGAAGAAGGAGGAGACCCTGAAATCCGAATGGTACATCATAGAACCCTCGGGGAAGGAACACAGGATATCCATAAAGGACGGAAAGATATCCGGATTCGATTTCTCGAAGCATGAGAAGCTTCTCAAGCTCGCAAGATACGAGATGGCGAAGGACAGGACTGTAAGGGAGGAGCCTCCGCATATAAGGATTATGAGGAAGCTCGAGCTTGTTGATTACGAGCCGGGGAGCGACCCCGGAAACTTCCGCTACTACCCGAAGGGCAGGATGGTGAAGTCCCTGATGGAGCGATGGATAACAAGGAACATCCTTGATTACGGGGCTATGGAGGTGGAGACCCCGGTGATGTATGACATGGAGCATCCCACGCTCAAGAAGTACCTCAACAGATTCCCGGCAAGGCAGTATCTCATAGAGACCCCCAACAAGAGGGTGTTCCTCCGCTTCGCCGCATGCTTCGGACAGTTCCTTATGGCGCACGATGCAGGCATATCGTACAGGAACCTCCCCATGCGGCTCTATGAACTCACAAGATACAGCTTCAGGGTGGAGCAGAGGGGAGAGCTTGCCGGACTGAGGAGGCTGAGAGCGTTCACGATGCCGGACTGCCACGCGATGTGCAGGGACATGGAGCAGGCGAAGGAGGAGATGCTCAGGAGGTTCGAGGTATCGAGAAGGGTTCACGATGGCTTCGGCCTCGCCATAGAGAGGGACTTCGAGTTCGCGATAAGGGTGGTGAAGAGCTTCTACGAGGAGAACAGGGAATACGTGCATGAGCTCGTGAAGAGGTGGGGAAAGCCAGCCCTCGTGGAGATCTGGGACAAGAGATTCTTCTACTTCATAATGAAGTACGAATGGAACTTCGTGGACGCGCTGGACAAGGCAGCGACCCTCTCCACGGACCAGTTCGACGTGGAGAACGCGGAAACCTACGGGATAGAGTTCACGGACTCTGACAACAGGCGGAAAAAACCTGTCATACTGCATTTCTCTCCCGGAGCAGTGGAGAGGATTCTCTATGCGATTCTTGAGAAAGCTTACATGGAAGGCAAAGAAGGCAGGCATTCCGTTCTTCCATTGTGGCTCTCGCCAACGCAGGTCAGGCTCTGCCCGGTTTCTGATTCATTTCTGGACTTCTCCAAAGAGCTTGCAGAGAGCATGACAAAGGAGGGTGTGAGGGTGGATATAGACGACAGGGTGGAGTCAGTCGGAAGGAAGATAAGGGACGCAGAGGTGGAATGGATTCCATACATAGTGGTTGTCGGCGAGAAGGAGAAGGAAAGCGGCAGGCTCGCGGTCAGGATGAGAGAGACCGGACAGGTCAGAGAGATGAAACTAGGGGAACTGATAGAGGAGATAAGGAAGAAGACCGAAGGTTTCCCGAAGGCCGGCCTTCCTCTCCCGATTCTTCTCAGCAAGAGACCTGTCTTCCGGGGATAGCGGCTGCAGAGACGCTTTCTTGTTTAACCATTGAGCCATATTTATTAACCACGTGAAGACAATAATATTAATAGCACTCATGAGCGTTCTGTTTAATGTGCAGGGAGCGTATGGAGAAGATAAAGAGCGGGATTACGGGCCTTGATGAAATAATGGGAGGAGGCATACCGAGGAACCAGCTCGTCCTCGTCACAGGAACAAGCGGCACAGGAAAGACCACGATATCCACGCAGTTCATACACGAGGGGGCAACGAAATACGGGGAGAACGGCGTCTACCTTTCCTTCGAAGAGCCGGATTATCTCATCAAGGAGAACGTCAAACAGTACGGCTGGGACCTGGACAGGCTCGAGAAGGAGGGGAAGTTCTCTTTCATAAAGTATGACCCGTTCCATATAGAGGATGTGTTCGAGATACTTCAGTCCACCATAAAGCAGGTCGGAGCGAGAAGGGTGGTGGTGGATTCCATATCCGCTCTCGGGCTCCATGTCAAGGACGACGCTGAACTCAGGAGGACGATATTCAACCTTTCCGTGATACTGAGGAAGATGAAGTGCACATCTATTCTGGTCTCTGAGATAGTGAGCGGCTCAGGGGAGGGGAAGCTTTCAAGATACGGGGTCGAGGAGTTCGTTGCGGACAGCGTTATCGTTCTCTATTACGAGAGAAGCCACTCGGCTTTTGTGAGGGCGATACAGGCATGGAAGGTCAGGGGCTCCGCGCATTCAGAGAAGATTCACCCGTACAAGATAGGAAACACGGGTGTGATAGTCTATCCGCACGAGGAAGCGTTTATAGAGAGGTAGCATGGCGTCGCGAAGAAAACGCAGGTCAGGGTCCTCTGTCATGAGGGAGCGGAACATAATAAGAATACCAAGCTTCAAAAAACTCTCCGAAGTAGACGTGACCTATCCCTTGATAGAGCCGCACGCCAGCGCAAGGATACGCTGGCTGGATAAGGAGAAAAGGCTTCTATATGAGATAAAGGAGCCGAAGCTGTCTTCTGAGGAGAGGGAGATTCTCGGAATGATAAGCAACAGCCTGCAGGAACTCATAGACGTGAAGCTCTCCAGCGTGAAGAAGAAGGGGAAGGCCGTGGATTACCTCAAAAAGAAGGTCGACCTTGTAATTGAGGAGTTGGAGCTGAAGGTTGGAGCGAAAAGCTATGCAAAGATTCTCTATTACATAATAAGGGACTTCATAGGCCTGAACAGGATAGAACCTCTCATGCACGACCCGTATATAGAGGACATAGGCTGCAACGGTCTGAACACTCCAGTCTATGTGGTTCACAAGAAATTCGGTTCAATAGTCACGAACCTCGTCTACACAGACATGGACGAGCTCTCCAACTTCGTGATAAAGATTTCCGAAAGGTGCGGAAGATACATATCCTATGCTTCCCCGCTTCTTGACGGAAGCCTTCCGGACGGCTCCAGGGTGCAGGCATCCCTTGCGAGGGACGTGACCACGAGGGGGCCCACGTTCTCTATAAGAAGGTTCAGGAGCAATCCGTACTCTCCTGTGGACCTCATAAAGCTCGGAACGCTCTCTCCCAGGATGATGGCCTATCTCTGGATTATAGTGCAGTACAACGCTTCAATACTCATATGCGGCGGCGTTTCTTCTGGAAAGACCACGCTGCTTAACGCAATAAGTATGTTCATTCCCACGGAGGACAAGGTGATAAGCATAGAGGATACAAGGGAGATAAACCTTCCCCATGACAACTGGATACCCGCTGTTTCGAGAATAGGTTTCGGTGTCGCGGACTCGGGAAAGAGGTACGGAGAAGTCACTCTCTTTGACCTTCTGAAGGAGTCGTTCAGGCAGAACCCCTCATACGTGGTTGTCGGCGAGGTGAGGGACAAGGAGGCCTATGTCATGTTTCAGGGAATAGCCTCGGGCCATCCTTCAATGGGAACTATACATGCGGGCTCTGTGGATGACGTGATGAAGAGGTTGCAGACTCCGCCCATAGAGCTGTCGCCCTCGCTGATAGAGAGCCTTGACGTGATGATAATAATGACAAACTCGAGGGAAGGAGGGAAGAACATAAGGCGCGTGAAGGAGATAGTGGAGATACAGAACGTCGACCAGAGGACAGGAATAGCGCACACGAAGCTTGTGTACAACTGGATTCCATATTCGGACGAGTTCAGCGAGAACGCTGAGGTCTCAGAGGTCCTGAGAAGGATATCCGTTCAGGAGGGAATGAAGCATGAGGATGTTCTTCGCGAGGTGGAGAAGAGAGAGAAAGTCTTGAGATGGATGGTAAGGCATGACATCTCGGACTACCGGGATTTCTGCCGCATGATTGACCTCTATTACAATGACAACAGGAAGATTACTGAGATGGTGAAAAAGGACAAAGACCCCTTCGCTAAAAGCTGAATTTAATAAGCGGTTCTGTTTCTTATAATCATGGAGAAGTCCGGAAGCGACCAGCATTTCATGACAGATGAGAAGATAATTAAGGAGATACTGAAAAGCGCCGGAATAAAGAGAGGAGACGTTGTCCTTGAGATAGGGGCAGGGACAGGGAATCTGACGAAGCATCTTGCAGGGACAGGCGCTTATATTTATGCTGTTGAGATAGACACCGAGCTGTGCAGGGAACTGAGGAAGCGCTTCAAGGGAGTCCGGAACGTCAGAGTGATAGAGGAAGAAGGATTAAAATATATTGACAAGGGCAGAAGGTTCGACGTTCTCGTGTCCAATCTTCCCTATTCCATATGCGAGCCGCTTCTGAGGAGGCTTTCCCGCACGGAGTTCAGGAAGGCCATTCTCACTGTCCCGAAGCTCTTTTACTTAAGGCTCTCCGCAACAGAGGGAAATCTATACTCCCGCATGTCGTTCGTGTTCAGCAGGGTGTTCAGGATAGAGAAGCTCATGGACGTTCCGAGGGAGGCTTTCGAGCCGAGGCCGAGGACTGACTCCGTGGTGATTGGGATTGAGAGAAGGCGCGGGGGGATTCAGGACTTCCTGATAAGGGAAAGAATGCTTGTCAAGAACGCGGCAAGGGAAGCGCTGTGCAGGCATTCGGGAATGACAAAGAGGGAGGCGAGGTCCGTGGTTCTGAGGCTTCCCGGAGAGATTCTTGAGAAAAGGGTGGGAGAACTCAGGGTAGAGGAGCTGGAAATGGTGGAGATGGAGCTCTTTGGAAAGAAAGGTTAAGCGCCCGGTCCTATCACATCCGTTCCGTTCATGTATTTCCTGAGGGGTTTCGGGACCACAACAGAGCCGTCTTCCCTCTGGTTCTGCTCTATCACAGCTATCATCACCCTGCTCGTGGCGAGCGCGGTGTTGTTGAGCGTGTGCACGAATCCTGCGGGAGGAAGGCCCTGCTTCTCCCTGTACCTTATCCCAAGCCTCCTTGCCTGATAGTCCGTGCAGTTGGAGTTGGAACCGACCTCCCTGAACTTCCCGTCGGCCATCCATATTTCCGTGTCATACTTTTTCGCCGCTATGCTCCCTATGTCTCCTGTGCACACGTTCACGACCCTGTAATGGAGGCCGAGCCCCTGGAGAAGCTTTTCGGTGTTCTTCTGGAGCTCCTCATGAAGCTTCCAGGAATCCTCGGGCAGGGAGAATATGAACTGCTCCACCTTGTTGAACTGGTGCATCCTGAACAGGCCTTTCGTGTACTTCCCGTGCGAGCCGACTTCCTTGCGAAAACACGGAGAGATTCCGCAGAGCTTTATTGGAAGACTGTCCTTCTCAAGGACCTCGTCCATGTGCATCGCTGCCATGGGATGCTCGGATGTGGCTATGAGGTAGAGGTCCTCTCCCTCTATCTTGTACATCACGTTCTCGAAGTCGCCGAGGTCTGTCACGCCCTCGTAGGGCTTTCTCCTCATCATGAAGGGCGGCTCGACAAGCGTGTAGCCCTTTCCCATCAGGAAGTCTATCGCATACCTCTGTATGGCCATGTCCAGAAGGGCAAGCCCGTTCTTCAGGTAGAAGAAACCCGATCCTGAAACCTTTGCTGCCCTCTCCCCATCCATGAGACTGAGGGACTCCATTATCTCCTGATGATTCCTTGGCTGGAATGAGAACTTCGGGGGGTTTCCCCATCTCCTTATCTCCACGTTGTCGCTGTCGTCCTTTCCTTCAGGAACAGACTCGTGAAGGAGATTGGGAATCCTCTTGAGGAGCGAATCGATTTCCTCCCTCAACCTCTCGTTCTTCTCCTCAAGCTCCTTTATCCTTTTCGGTATATCCCTTAT
>WAQT01000046.1 GCA_015520105.1 Candidatus Aenigmatarchaeota archaeon | reverse complement strand
ATATTAATTCGGTTTCAAATATATCCCATGTTCACAAAAGACTCCCTCAGGAAAAGCTTTTCCCGTGACTGGAAGAAGCACTACGAGCTTGAGATATTCAGGGAGAAGGGCTTCGTACGAAAGTCCTGCAAGACGTGCGGCCGGCATTTCTGGACACTGAACCCTGACAGGGAGGACTGCGGAGACCCGCCCTGCCAGAAGTACGAATTCATAGGAAACCCGATAACAAAGAGAAAGTTTGACTACATAGAGGCGTGGAGGGAGTTCGAGGACTTCTTCAAAAAGAATGGCCACGCTTCTGTCCCGAGATATCCGGTGATAGACAGGTGGAGGCCGGACCTCTTCTTCACAATGGCATCGATACAGGACTTCCAGAGGATAGACCAGGGAAACATGGTGTTCGAGTATCCGGCAAAGACCCTTGTTGTTCCTCAGGTGTGCCTGCGCTTCAATGACATTCCAAATGTTGGCGTGACAGGAAGGCACCACACCTCCTTCATAATGTCCGGCCAGCACTCCTTCGGCGGATACTGGAAAGACCGCTGCATAGAACTTAACTTCCGCTTCCTCACTGAAAGGATGGGCATACCCGAGGAGGAATTGACCTACAAGGAAGACCTCTGGGCGATGCCGGATTTCTCCGCCTTCGGCCCCTCGATAGAAACATTCTCCCGCGGACTCGAACTCGTGAACTCCGTGTTCATGCAGTTCACAAAGACAGGGGACTCCTACAAGGAGCTTCCGCTAAAGGTTATAGACGTCGGCTGGGGGCACGAGAGGCTTGTGTGGTTCTCGCAGGGAACGCACACAGGATACGACGCCGTGTTCGGGCCTGTGATAAAATGGATGAAGAAACAGGCAGGATTCAGGGAGAGCGATGTGCTCAACCGCTACGCGAATCTTGCGGGAAATCTGAACATAGACGAGGTCAGGAACATAGACAAAGCAAGGGAACAGATAGCAAAGTCTTTGGGAATCTCTGTCAGGGAGATGCTCGATATAGTGGAGCCGATGCAGGCAATGTATGCCATAGCCGACCACACCAAAACACTCCTGTTCGCGGTTACCGATGCCGGAATACCCTCCAACACAGGCGGAGGCTACAACCTCAGGGTCCTGCTGCGAAGGGCCTTCTCCTTCCTTGACGAGTTCGGTTTTCCCTTCTCGCTTGATGACATAGCAAGGCTTCACGCTAAACATCTCCACCCCCTCTTTCCAGAGCTTATGGAAGGTCTGGACCTCTTCTCGAAGATTGTCGAAATAGAGAGGGAGAGATACAGAAAGACCATAGAAAAGGCCCGTTCCATAGTGAGGAAAGAACTCTCAAGAGGAAGGCTGAACACGGATTCCCTCATAAAACTCTACACCTCAAACGGAGTGACTCCAGAGATTGTTGAGGCGGAAGCGAAGAAAGCCGGAATCCCGTTTGAGATACCCCCCGACTTCTATACAAAAATAACGGACATGCACATGGTCGGAGAGAAGGAGGAGGAAGCGGAAGAAGCGAGAATCGATTTATCCGGAATGCCTGAGACAAAGCTTCTCTATTACGAGAAGCCCTACGAGAGGGAGTTCGACGCGAAGGTTTTGAAGGTCTCTGGCCCATGGGTTGTTTTGGACAGGACTCTCTTCTACCCGGAGGGAGGCGGGCAGCCAGGCGACTCCGGAATCCTGATTTCAAAAGGAAAGAAATACAGCGTCGAGGCAAGCCACAAGATAGGCGGGGTGGTGGTTCACAAGTGCAAAGGCCCGAAAGAGGGAGACAGTGTGCATGGGATTATCGACTGGGAAAGAAGACACCAGCTCATGAGGATGCACACCGCCACGCATGTTGTCGCCGGTTCAGCGAGAAAGGTTGTCGGAAAGCATCTCTGGCAGGCAGGAGCGAAAAAAGGTCTTGACATCTCGAGAATAGACCTTTCCCACTACAAACCCTTCACAAAAGACGAAATCAAACAAATAGAGAAGCTCGCGAACAGGATAGTCTCGGAGGACCACAGGGTGGATGCCTTCTTCATGCCGCGGAAAGAAGCAGAGGCGAAATACGGCTTCGTTCTCTATCAGGGAGGTGCCTCTCCTGGAAAGACCATAAGGGTAGTGAACGTTGCAAACGGATTCGATGTAGAGGGCTGCGGAGGAACTCACGTGAAAAGGACAGGAGAGATAGAACTAATAAAGATAATCAAAACCGAAAGGATACAGGACGGCGTTAACAGAATAGAGTTTGCATGCGGAACCTCTGCCTACAGGTATATAGAGGAGATGGAAAGAGTCGCAAAAGAGACTCTCGGTTACGTCAACACCCTCGGCATATCCTCGTTCTCATTCTCCCTGAGAACAGACACCGATATTGCAAGCGAGGTTCATGATGCAGCGGAAGCCCTCTCTGTGGAGCCGAAGACCCTTCCGGCAACCATGAAGAGATTCTGCGAGGAGATTCTCAGAGAGCACGAGGAACTCAACAATGCAAGGAGAAGCATCGGCGTAGAAGAGATATCTCTGGATTCCGAAAGCTTCATTCCAAAAGAGAAGCCGCGCACTCTCAGAGAGCTGGCAGAATCGGTGTTTAATGCATGGAAATCGCTGAAGAAGGAGAAGGAAAAGCTCCTTTCCAGAGCAGCGGAGTCACGGGCTGATGCCATCCTGAAGAAGGAGAGAGGCACTCTGGTGTTCGATATTATTCAAGGGACAAGAAAGGAACTTATAGAGACAGCATCGGCGGTGCTGAAGCTCAGGCCAGAGGCGACAGTGATACTCTCCAATCAGGCAGGCGATGTGGTTGGAATGAGCAACACGAAAGACATGGGAAAGGAGATACGCGAACTCTGCCAGAAGGCAGGCGGCTCGGGAGGAGGAAACCAGAAGCTCGGCCAGGGAAAGGCAGAGCTTTCGAAGCTTGTGAAGATTATGGGACAATAATTCGAAGATATTGTTGTTTGCCTAGTCCAGAAGCCGACGAAACAAAAGCTAAACCTCCCTCAGTACGCATTCCTTCGGGATCTTCATCGCGATGTCGCAGAAAATGTCAAGAAGGCCTTCTTCAGTCAAGGTCTCGTTGTTTATCTCCACTATCCTTCCACCAGACCCTATCATGTCAAGCCCGGTCTCGTTGAGATAATCCACTCTTATGTTCTCAAGCACAACGAAGCCCGACATTCTCCTTGCAAATCCCTCGAGCACGGGATTCCTCTCGAGGCAGTAGCCGCATTCATCCGAGAAGCGGTTCTCTATCAGAACCCTTCCGGAAAGGAACACGCTTCTCTGCTCATCGAGCGTAAGCTTCCTGTTCACTATGTCAGGCACGCTGTTCTGCACCTGCTTGTTTCCGCTTCCTGAACTTGCGTTAAGGAAGGCGTAACCCGCTGTCGAACCTATCATGAGCAGGCCTATCACGACAGCGAACATTCTCTCCTTGAAGAAGGAGTTTTCAGAAGCCATGCGTTAGTTTTGGCTCTTTTTTATTAAAACCTTTCCCTGTGCACGACACTGTCGAGAGGAAGCCTCCTGGGCTTCTCCGGAATCCTTTTGGGATAACCAAGCGTTATGATTGCAAGAGGTCTTACGTCTTCAGGCAGTCCAACAGCCGCTGCAACCTCGCTCTCCCTGAACGCTCCTACCCAGCAGGAGCCTACGCCCTTCGACCACGCGGCGAGCATGAGATTCTCTATTGCTGCGGCGCTGTTCTGGATAGAGTACAAAGACGAACCCCGTTCTCCGTAGAGGTTCCTCTTGCGATTGCAGCACACCACTATCGCAACAGGCGCCTCCTCAACAAACCTCTGGCCGAGAGCCGCTTCAGCGAGCTTCCTTTTTGTTTCTCTGTTCCTGACCACAACAAACTCCCAGTCCTGGGAGTTTCCCGAAGACGGAGCGGCGACAGCGGCCTCGAGAATCTCCCTGACATCCTCCTCTGGCAAGTCCTCGGGCAGGTATTCCCTCACAGTCGTTCTCGATTTTATGCATTCGGCAGCGTCCATATTGATAATTTCATCAAGAGTTAAAATAACCCAACCAAACGCTTGTTTAACCTGTTGCCAACACTTTCGGAGACAGTAAACCCCGGAACTGCCGGTCCGGGCGCACCAAACAATATAACCGATTTATACCAATACTAATATGTGAGAGTTTGAGAAACAGAATCAGGGCGCTTCTGGTTTTTGTTCTGTTCGTCTTATTGCTGGCTCCGCTCTCCTCTGCCACCACATATTATGTGGACGCTGTAAACGGTCAGGACTCCTATGACGGAACAAGCCCTGTTTACACAGGAGGCACAACAGGGCCAAAGAAAACAATCGCTGCTGGCCTGAGCCTTCTTGACCAAGGAGATGACCTGCAGATAAGGGCCGGAGTGTACGTAGAGAACGGGCTGAACCTCAATCCCGGAGTGAGCGGAACTCCTGACAACAGGATAGTGATATCAAACTATCAGAACGAAAAAGTTTATGTTGTCGGGGGCGTGATAATACCCGACAGCGAATGGACTCTTTACGAAGAGAGGGGTAATGTAGACGTATACAAGGACGACAAATACGGGACATGGTACCACTCTCTGTACTGGGCGCCAAGAACAGGTTCTGACAGCGATTACGGAAACGTCAGGCACGGTTATGTCAGGAACGACCAGAGCGAGCTTGATGAAGAGGGAGAGTACTCCAGAGAATATCAGCCCACAGGAGGATATGACCATTATTTCGCAACAAAGAAGGGAAAGACACCTTCAGACTACCTGCTTATAGGGATTCACTGCGTGGACAAAACGAACAGAAGATTTCTCCCGATATTCGATTTTGAAGACGAGCATGACTATGTCACTATCGAAGGGCTTAATTTCGTTACAGGAAGCGCCATAATCAGAACAACGTACGAGTCAGACTACATAACCCTGAAGAACATAACAGGAAAACCGATACTGGGAAGATGCAGCAGGGAGGACGACCCAGACGCAGGCATTGCGTTGAAGGGAACCCACAATGTTGTTGACAGTTCGCGCTTCTCTGAAATCGCAGGCTATTTCATCAGGATGGGAAGATACGGCACGATAAAGAATTCTTATTTCGACCACATGGTAGGCGCGGCAATACTCATTGGTCAGGACATGCTTATAGACCGTTGCGAGTTCACGAAATGGGCACGCAAACCGCTCTATTCGGACCTTGTGTCCGGAGACCAGAACGCTGTCGGAGCAACCCCGAACTTCAGATGGAGAAACGTCACAATACAGTATTCATATTTCCATGACACCGACGACACAGCAGAAACGCCAGAATGGGATGCGGAGGTGAACGGAGATGACCTGGGATACGCGATAGAGATTGCAGGAAAGTACAGCGACCAGGGAGACGGTCTTGTTATAAGATACAACGTCTTTGAAGATGTCCTTGGAGCAGCAGTCTCTTTGTACGGAGACGGAGGAACCCCGACATACAAGAACATCGAGATTTACGGAAACATATTCTCCCAGCCGGAGCATAATGGAATAGCGGAGACATCATATTCACAGCGGGCTATCACATTCAACCACAACCACATTGCTCCTGCAGTGTTCGAAAACGTGAAGGTGAACAACAACCTCTTCTATCACTACCTCACATACGGAATAGGAATCAAGGACAACGTCGAACTCAGGGGAAATTGGGAAATCAAGAACAACATATTCCTGGATAACGGGGTGGCAATGTACATTCAGGGAAGGGGAAACGTGAGCTACATAGACACATCCAACAACATCTTTTATGAGACAGGAGACGACAACGTGCTCTCATACGGAAACACTGTTTACAGAAACCTGAGCGAATGGCAGTCAGAATTTCCGGGGTCAGAGGCAAATTCCATGCAGGCAGACCCCATGATAGCAGACCCCCAGAACAGCGATTACGCTCTGTTACCGGGCTCTCCGGCAATAGATGCAGGGACAGATGTTGGTCTTTCCTTGGATATCGAGGGAAACGCAATACCGCTCGACGGCGACAGTGACGGGACAGCCGTTCCTGACATAGGACCGATAGAATACACGGTTGCTCCTGCAACACAATGTTCTGACGGAACAGACAATGACGGCGACTCCCTCATAGACTATCCGCAAGACCCGGGCTGCTCCTCCGCCCAAGACGACAGCGAGGACACCGCAGCATGCGGGGACAGTGTGTGCAGTTCCGGAGAGACATGCTCCTCATGCGAGAGCGACTGCGGAAAGTGCATGGAGAGAATCGTGCCGTATTCTGATAACGGGCCGGTATTGGATGGTTATATAAACGAGACAGCGTGGCAGGACGCTCTTGCTGTGAACTTCTCATTACCGGACAGCGACAACTACGTGAATGCGTTTCTGTTCTATAACAGGAATGCCATATACGTGGCGTTTGATGTGGAAGACAGCGAAACCATCTCTGTCCGCAGGGAGAGGGATGGAAGCACATGGACAGATGACAGCGTGGAGGTATTCATAGACGCAGGGAATGACGGCGGCGCGTCAATGAAGAGCGGAGATTATCATTTCATTGTGAATGCCAACGGAAGCTTCTGGGACGCGATGGGGAACGAAAACACAAATAACTACGGAGACAGCGCATGGAACAGCACAGGATTCAAGACCGCTGTCCAGAATTCTCCCGGTTCGTATTCTGTGGAGATGGAAATCCCGCTGAAAGACATAGGCATGGAGCATGTGCAGGGAAACAGGGCAGGAATGCTGCTTGCAAACAACGACAAAGACACGGGGAGTTTCGTCTATTCCGCGCACAGGAACGTTTCTGCATGGAACATTCCGGACGAGTGGGAGGTTTTCCTGTTTGCCCACAAAGCAGACTCCGACCGCGACGGTTGCGTGGATTCCGGGGAGTTAACCTCCTTCATAGATTTGTGGCTCTCCGG
>WAQT01000045.1 GCA_015520105.1 Candidatus Aenigmatarchaeota archaeon | reverse complement strand
AGACGAATATTATCAATGCAGGTATAGCACCGTCATTCTGTTGCCTCATGATCTGATGTTATTTTATATCTTATATCCGTAATATATGTAATATGGATATACAGAATGAGAAATATATTCCTATAGCAACTGTAATTATAATTTTCTTGGTTATATTCTTAGCATATGGCTTTCTATATAAAATACCGGCATTCCATTTCAGTTGCGTAGACGGAACTCTGCTTGGTATCTCGGGTCCTATACCCCCATTGGCTTGTATGGCTTGTTATGAACATTGTGATGGAAGTATTATAGTCAAAGACAATGAAGGTAAAACTATATGCGAACAGAGCGGTAGGACAATAGGTCTAACTAGAACTCCAAGAACGGTTGATGTTATATGTCCTGGACTGGAGAATTACGAGAACGAAGAGGTCTCTTTAGAGTACATGATAAACTCTACTTTTGGTTCTTACAGTAACAGAATGAATATAATTGTTAAATGGGGCAAATATGAAGCAGAACAATGAGATAAAATGGGCAATAATCTTACTGTTTATTAATGTCTTTCTTACACTAAAGTCCATCTCTGCAACATATAGGGCGGCAAAATATTCACTGGAAGGACAAAAATATGCTATTGATATTTTCGTTCAAGTTACCAACTATAGTGTAATTTTCTTCTTTTTGGCCATTATTACTCTAATGTTCGGATTCTTCTATGATAACAAGAGAATAACAAAATATTCAGACACCATAACATTACTACTTGTCGCTTTGGGTTTAATTGTTCTATTAATACCTTACTTCTGGACAGGATTCTGATATAAAAATCTCCGACCATAATAGTCACGGGGAGCTACAGTTTCCATCTTGCCATTCCAAGGCTTTAATACAGCTTCGAGAAGTCGTCGTAGACGTCGTCCCTGTGGCCTATAAAAAGCACCACAACCTTCTTCTCTCCCTTCCTGATTTCGTAGATTGCCCTGTAATCCCCGATCCTGAGTGTCCAGAATCTCGTGTATCTCAGATGCTTCCCTCTCTCTTCCGGAAACTCCCTGAGTTCCCTCAGCTTTCTCTTTATGTTACCGCGTATTCGAGAATCAAGCTTCTTGGTGGCTCTTGCAGCCATGGGGTGCAGAAGGATTTCAAACATCCAGATCATCCAAAGGAATCAGAACGTGAGGATTCTCTTCCGCTTCCCTGCTCCTCTTCATAAGCATCCTGAAGAATTCCATGGTCTTTGTCCTCTCTTCGTACAGTGTTATGATGGTCTTGATGGCATCGCTTCTGCTTCTGAACCTGCCTTCCGCTACCCATCCGTCTATTTCCCTTACAATCCGTTCCGGTATCCTCAGCTGAACCTGCACCATGCTATCGCCTTGTAAACATATATGTTTACATGTTTATATACCTAACGGTGTATTGTCCGACTCTGTGAGTCTAAATTCCGAGCAGCATGCTCGCGAGACCAAGGAATGCAAGGAAGCCAAACACGTCAGTCGCTGTTGTGATGAATATCGTCGCTGAGGAGGCCGGATCCTTGCCGAGCTTCTTCATCAGCAGCGGCACCACGGCTCCGAAGAATCCTGCGACTACGAGGTTTATAACCATAGCGAGACCTATTATCAGGCCGAGCACCGGGCTTTTGTTCCAGAAGATAGCGACAGCAGCGACTATCAGCCCGTTAATCACGCCGTTCACTGCTCCGGCAGCTATCTCGTTTGCTATCGGCCTTGCGGCTGTCTTCAGGTCTATCTCTTTCAGGGCGAGGCCTCTTACCATCACCGCGAGGGTCTGGGTCCCCGCGTTTCCTCCCATTCCGGCGACAATGGGCATGTAGACCGCGAGAAGCGTGAATGCGGCTATGGTGTTCTCGAAGAGGCCGACAATAGAGGCCGCAAGGAATGCGGTCCCGAGGTTTATAATGAGCCACTTGTAGCGGTACCTGACCTTGGTCAGGACGCCATCGAGGGCGTCCTCCTCCCTGCTCACTCCCGCGAAGTTACGGAGCCTGTCAAGGGATTCCTTCTGGATAAGGTTTATTATGTCGTCTGAGTATATTATTCCCATTATGCTCTTGTTGTCATCAAGGACCACTATCTTGCTGTGGGGATGTCTCCTGAAGGCGTTTATGACATCGCTTTTCTCGCTGTTGTATTTTATCGAGGGTATCCTGCGCACGTATTTCCTGACTTTGTCCGTCTTCTTCGCGGTAACAAGAAAGTGTATGGGAAGCTCGCCGACAAGGTATCCCCCATCAACCACGAGAACAGTAGGGACCTTTCCTGTTACCTTTTCATGCCTCTTTATCATTTCTGAGACAGTTTCCATATCAGCGTCTTCCTTTACTTCTATGTAGTTAAGGCTCATCATTCCTGCGGCAGTCTTTGGGTCGAACCTGAGGAGATACTCCACCTTCTCCTTTATCCCGTCGCTCAGCCTGTTCACTATCCTCTCCCTTCTTTTCTCGCTCGTTTTTTGAAGAATGTCGCTTGCCTCGTCTGAATCAAGGTAGTTCAGTATGTCAAGGAGTTCATTGTCGCCGAGCTTGCTTAGTATGTCCTTCCGGACCTTTCCCGGGAGTTCGAGAAGAGCGAAGCCCTGCTCGTTCTGGGGTATGCTCCTGAAGAGATACATCCTCCTGTTCCTGCGGGAGATTATTTCGCGAAGAATGTGGTTTTGCCTGTGGTTCCTGTGGTTCGGCCGCATGTTTATTCTTTGGAGAGCCCGCTTAAATTTGCCGACGGCCGTGTTATACGGATTCGCTTCTCTCGAAGGAGTAGGCGCCCAGAAACAGCATGGCAAGAGAGAAAATCAGAAGAACCCCGAGGTTGAGGGTTATTGGAAAGGAGGAGAAACCTGCGAGAGAGCCTCTCAGGCCGTCAACGCCGTAGGTAAGGGGGTCCAGGTAGGAGAGGAACCTTATCCATGTGGGCAGGTTCTCCAGAGGGAAGAGTGCTCCGGACAGGAAGAAGAGCGGGAATATCACGAAATTGATTATCATGCTGAAGCCGTGGATGTCCCTCATCCTTGAGGCGAATATCAGGCCGAGGCCTATGAAGGCCGCGGAGGTGAGGAGCATGATGAGCACGGACAACAGGAGGGCGGCCGCGCCGGATATCCGGAATCCGGCCACGGTTGAGATTACGAGTATCAGGATTCCCTGAAGCACGGAGGAGGTTGCTCCTCCAGCTATTCTGCCGAGAACTATGGAGATTCTGCTCACGGGCGCGACCATGATTTCCTTCAGGAACCCGAACTCCCTGTCCCAGAGGACTGATATGCCAGCGAACATCGAGGTGAAGAGCATCGTCATCCCCACTATCCCGGGAACAAGGAAGGTCACGTAGTCAATGCCGTCCAGGCCGGGAATACTCATCCTGCCGAAACCCATGCCGAGGAACGCGAGGAAGAACAGGGGCATTGCCAGGGTTCCTACCATTCTGGACCTTGCCCTGAGGAGGCGTTTCATCTCCCTGAGCCAGAGCACGTATACCGCAACAGGGTTTATCATCTTCCGAACCTCCTTCTCGCAAACTCGAGGTTTCTCTCCCTCTGGCCGGCCTCCTTCTCCCTTATGGTTTTTCCGGTGAAGTGGAGGAAGACGTCCTCGAGACTCGGTTTGTGCAGGCTTACCGAAGCTATGCTGACACCCTTCTTCTGCGCAAGCCTTATCAGTTCGGGTATCCTTTTCTCTCCGCTCTCGACAGTGACTGTCAGCGTTCCGTTTCTGGTTTTTGCGGACTTGGCGAGCCTGAGTTTTCCTATGGCTTCAGCGAACGCGCGGATTCCCTTTCCAACCTCGAATGTTATGATGTCGCCTCCCAGACCGTCTTTCAGCTTCTTCGGGGTGTCCAGAGCGACGATTCTTCCGCTGTCTATTATCGCTATCCTGTCGCAGAGATAGTCCGCCTCTTCCATGTAGTGCGTGGTCAGGATTATCGTGACCCCGCTCTTCCTGTTCAGCTTCCTTATGTATTCCCAGATATGCCTCCTTGTCTGGGCGTCGAGGCCGAGCGTGGGCTCGTCAAGGAAGAGAACATCAGGTTTGTGGACGAGACCCCTTGCTATCTCCAGCCTTCTTTTCATGCCTCCGGAGTACCTCTCCACAAGCGTGTCGGCCTTCTCTTCCAGTTCCACGAGCTTCAGGACCTCGGCTATCCTCTCTTTCCTCTCCTGCCTTGCCATGCCGTACATCATCGCATGGAATTCGAGGTTCTCCCTCCCTGTCAGCTTGCTGTCCAGCGCCGGTTCCTGGAACACTATGCCTATGCTTCTCCTCACAGCATCCCTCTCTTCGGATATCTCATGCCCTGCAACAAAGGCCTTGCCCGAGGTCGGGGCGAGGAGCGTGGAGAGCATGTTTATAGTGGTGGTTTTTCCGGCGCCATTCGGACCGAGGAGGCCGAAGAGTTCTCCCTTCCTGACGCTGAAGCTTATGCTGTCCACTGCTGCGAAGCCGTTGAATATCTTGGTAAGGTTCCTGACGTCTATCGCTGCCATGCTTCCCACAGGAGAGTTGGTTGAAGAAGATTAATAAAGATTGGCGGCAATACTTGTGCGACGGGACCATGGTGTAGCTTGGGTCTCCGGTCTTCCGGGACCCCTGCAATGGCTAGCATCGCGGCTTTGGGCGAACCCTTTAGCGCAGGTAAACGCGCTAAAGCGTTCACGGAAACACCGCTTCCGCGTAACAACGGGAGCTCACGCTTCCGAACCCTTTTGGACAGGCAAGCGTCCAAAAGCGTTCACGGAAAAACAGCTTTTTACGGGAGCTTCGCTGACGCTCGCTTCCTCAAAAAGCTGT